>JAHDCQ010000563.1 GCA_020629845.1 Saprospiraceae bacterium
TTTCATAGCTTTACATTTGGAGTCCTGTTTCTTCGGAAACAGGGCTTTTTGTTTTATGGCTAGTCTTTGGCACGCTTGCTTTGCAAGCTTTTAGTCTTTCGTCTTTAGAAAAAATGAACTAAAGACTAAAGACTAAAGACCAATAGCTAAAGACCAAATCATTCTTCATGCCTACAGCAGTCCAACCAATAATGACATATAAGAAAGGAAAACTCTCTGACGAAACCCTATTGGATTTATACCGAAACCTCCTCACGCCACGCCTAATAGAAGAAAAAATGCTCATCCTCTTGCGACAAGGCAAGATTAGCAAATGGTTTTCAGGCATTGGACAGGAAGCCATATCTGTAGGTGCAACTGCTGCACTACAGACAGATGAAGTAATTTTTCCAATGCACCGCAACTTAGGCGTATTCACCACACGCAATATTCCATTCGAGCGACTATTTGCTCAATGGCAAGGCAAAGCAAAAGGCTTTACTAAGGGGCGTGACCGTTCTTTCCACTTCGGTACGATGGAGTATAATGTGGTGGGGATGATTT
The DNA here is from genome assembly GCA_020629845.1 of Saprospiraceae bacterium. Lineage (GTDB taxonomy): Bacteria > Bacteroidota > Bacteroidia > Chitinophagales > Saprospiraceae > JAAUTG01. The sequence continues at coordinate 544 of JAHDCQ010000563.1, forward strand.
CGCATCTTGGCCCACAATTGTCCTTAGCAGGCGGTGTTGGTCTAGCGAATTTGCTAGGTGATGAAGCTAAAGTAGCTTTGGCTTTCACAGGCGATGGCGCGACGAGCGAAGGCGAATTCCACGAGGCGATGAACGTGGCAGCGGTTTGGGAATTGCCTGTTATTTTCATCATCGAGAATAATGGCTATGGACTCTCTACGCCCAATTCGGAGCAGTACCGATGCAAGCATTTGGTAGATAAGGCGAAGGGCTACGGCATGAAAGGGGAGCGCATTGATGGTAATAATATTTTAGAAGTATACACGACCATTGATAAATGGGCAAAACGTATTCGTAAGAACCCACAACCTGTAATGATTGAGTGCGAAACCTTTCGTATGCGTGGGCATGAAGAGGCTTCTGGAACGAAATATGTACCAAAAGAACTCATGGATATGTGGGCGAAACGCGACCCAATTGCCAACTATGAAGAATATCTGATCGCAGAGGGTGTTTTGACCGAAACGGAACGTGATGTACTACGCAAACAAATCAAAGCAGACATCAACAAGACCGTGAAAGCAGCCTTTGATTTACCTGTTATTGAATCGACGATTGCTCAAGAGTTGAGTGATGTATACGCACCGCATATATCGCAAGAGGTAGCCCCTGCTTCCAATGCTAGGAGCGAGAAACGCTTTATTGATGCCCTTTCCGATGGCTTGCGTCTAGCGATGCGTCGCTACGATAAGCTGGTATTGATGGGGCAAGACATTGCGGATTACGGTGGTGTATTCAAAATCACGGATGGCTTTGTAGAGGAATTTGGCAAAGGGCGCGTTCGCAACACACCACTTTGTGAAAGCGCGATAGTAGGCGCGGGCTTAGGTTTAAGTATCAAAGGCTGGAAAGCGATGGTGGAAATGCAATTCGCGGATTTTGTGACTTGTGGCTTTAATCAGATTGTGAATAATCTCGCAAAATTGCATTATCGTTGGGGACAAAATGCTGATGTGGTTATTCGGATGCCTTCGGGCGGTGGAGTAGGGGCAGGACCGTTCCACTCTCAGACGAATGAAGCATGGTTCGCACATGTGCCAGGTTTGAAGTTGGTCTATCCATCCAATCCTTATGATGCAAAGGGCTTGCTACTCGCCAGCTTTGAAGATCCTAATCCAGTACTATTTTTCGAACATAAAGCCTTATATCGAAGCTTGAGTGCCGAAATTCCAGATGATTATTACACCATTCCTATCGGTAAAGCGGCAACGATTCAAGAAGGGAATGCTGCGACTATCCTCACCTATGGCTTAGGGGTAGAATGGGCAAAACAAGTCGTAAGTGAGCGTGCTTTGGATGTCGAAATTATAGATTTACGCAGCCTCTTACCGTTAGATTATGAAGCGATCGAAGCTAGTGTGAAAAAGACCAGTCGTGTACTCATTTTGCATGAAGATACGCTCTTCGGCGGCATCGGTGGGGAGTTGGCTGCGCATATTTCGGAGCATCTATTTGAATACCTAGATGCGCCTGTACTGCGGGTGGGTAGCTTAGATACGCCTATTCCATTTGCGAAAACGCTAGAAGCAGACTTTTTGCC
>JAHDCQ010000564.1 GCA_020629845.1 Saprospiraceae bacterium
ATTGAACGCACAGATATAAAAGTCTTCTTATAATTTTTTATTTCTAAAATCTTGTGTCTACTTCCTCAAAAAGTCGCCAAATTTGCTCATCTGGCACATCTGCTTTGATGCTAACTGGCTCTTTCTTCACAGGGTGAATGAAGCTCATTTCTTTGCAATGTAGATGGATGAAACCGCCATAGTTCTTGCGATTTGCCCCATATTTGACATCGCCACGAATGGGGCTACCAATTCTTGCTAATTGCCCCCGAATTTGGTGCGAGCGTCCTGTAATGGGTTTCACTTCCAACAGGTGATGGTCGCCCAAGCCCGCAATCAAATTATAGGTCAATTCTGACTTTTTCGCTTTACCACGCTGTTGCTTATACACATGTACGCGATTGCGCGAACTATCTTTCTCCAAATAGTGTACGAGTCTTCCTTCAATTGGTTTAGGGCGTTCTTCTACGACTGCCCAATAGGTTTTGTCAATTTTTCGCTCTTGAAATAGGCGATTCATACGTTCCAGTCCCTTACTGGTACGTGCAAAAATCACCACGCCACTCACAGGGCGATCAATGCGGTGAATGACTCCCAAAAACACATCGCCAGGCTTATTGTAGCGCACTTTGATGTATTTTTTGACCCAATCGCTCAAAGGCATATCGCCTGTTTCGTCGCCTTGCACGAGCCAACCTGCGGGTTTATTCACCGCAATAAGATGATTGTCTTCGTAGACTATTTGTATATTTTGATGCTGCATTCTTATTGTTCAAAAAAATCGGCTGCAAAGATGCTATAAATCGAACACTTTTTTGCCTTTCCCTAGTTCCAAATTCGTAACTATTTAGGTAGAGAGTCCATTATAAATTAAAGCACTGACTTATAAACGCTTGCAGCTAAAAGCCAATTCCTATAGTTATTGGAAACTGCCAAAGGCTAAAGTCGAGCTAATCATAAAGCAAGTACTTATAGCGCATTTCTCCAAACTGTGCTAATCCTTCGCGCCACGTAGCGCGAATAGCTTCGGCAGACATCCCTTCTTCTATTTGTCGCTGTAAGGTTTTTCCGCCCGCGAGCTTGGTGAAAAAAGCATTAAAAAAGTCTGCTTTATTTGGAAACTGCTCATAAGCGGTGATGAGATATTCCAAGTTTAAGCCAGCATTTTTAATGTTTTCTATGTCTACTTTTCGTAAATCGTAGCCTTTACATGCCTTGTTTTCATGCTTTGGGTATTTCGCGCCTGCCCTTGAAATAGGTGTAAATGTATAATCACCGCCTTGCAAATCGGGATGCCCGAAAACTTGAAATTGATTCGTTGTGCCACGCCCTGCGCTCACTACCGTTCCTTCAAAAAAGCAAAGCGAAGGATAAAGCAAAATGGAACGCGCATTCGGTAAGTTGGGGGATGGTTTTATAGGCAATTCATAAGCGATTTTATGGGTGTAATTTTGAACAGGCACAATGCTTAAAGCACAGCGAACGCTGTTTTTGAGCCAGCCTTCGCCATTTATCATACGCGCATACTCGGCTACGGTCATGCCGTGTACTACAGGCACGGGGTGCATACCTACGAAAGAATCATGCGCCTTGTCCAGGATTGGGCCGTCCACATAGTGTCCATTAGGGTTGGGGCGATCCAGTACTAGAAATTCGATAGTTTGCTCCGCGCAAGCTTCCATCATATAGTGCATGCTGGAAATATAGGTGTAAAAACGCGCTCCCACATCCTGAATGTCAAATACCACAATATCAATGCCCGCTAGGTCCTCTGCACTTGGTTTTTTCGTTTTTCCATAGAGCGATTTGATAGGAATACCTGTTTTGATGTCGCGTCCGTCTTTCACCTTTTCACCAGCATCTGCTGTGCCACGAAAGCCATGTTCAGGCGCGAATATTTTGACAATATCAATGCCTTTTTCTACTAAAAAGTCTGCTAAATGCTGCTCTTTTATCATCGAAGTCTGATTGACTAAAAGCGCGACTTTTCGTCCTTCCAATTGGGGTAAATAGAGTTCGGAACGCTCCGCACCTACTAGGATGCCTCCCATTTGGAATTCGGCTTCTGGCACGACTATTTCTTGGGTTTCAATAGGTGGTGGAGTTGGAGCATTACCACATTTTAAGGCTAAAAAAGCCATGA
>JAHDCQ010000134.1 GCA_020629845.1 Saprospiraceae bacterium
CGGTGTGTGTCCTCCAGTATAAGGTAGTTCCGTACGCGTTACTCACCCGTGCGCCACTCGTCAGCGTCTCCGAAGAAACCTGTTACCGTTCGACTTGCATGTATTAAGCCTCCCGCTAGCGTTCATCCTGAGCCAGGATCAAACTCTCCATAGTAAATATTTTTTATAATTAATCCCCCGAAAGGAACATTATGATCTTGTTATTCAACTATGAATTGCCTCTCCCTTTTATCTCTAAAAGAAAAATTTAATCTCTATTTGTAGCCTAAGCTACTTAGAAATCGCTCTGAAACTCTTTGTTTAACTATATATCTATTCCTAAAAATAAATACATGGTCCGTTAATTCTAGCTTGTTTTGTCTTACCTTCCCAAACTGTCAATGAACTATCTCTTTATTTATCTCATTTCCAAGCACTTTCGCTCCTCTTTTGTATCCTAACGCTTATATTAGAATAGCTGCATTTCCGAAAGTTCGACTCACAATGAGTAAATTTTTAGCTTACCTTTACACTTTGTAGCTCCCTACAAAGCGGAACGCAAAGATACTATCATTTTTCCTAATTATGCAAGAAAATTACTAAATTAATTTTAGGACTTTCTTAACATCTTTTCCACCACTCTTCCACATTATCTTCGCATCATTCAATGCCCCTCTTCCGAAGCGGCTGCAAAAGTAGTATTCTTTTTTCGTTCTCCAAATTTATTTGGAATTTTCTGCTAAGTTTTTTCCTATTTTTTTTTCAAGTGAACTTTTTCTTGTAGATGCTTATGGTTTTGAGTACATTATTCTTTGTATTTTCGTTTGTAAGAAAAGTCTTTAATTTTAAATGACTGCTTTATATACGTATCAATTAAACTTTACCCAACATACATGAATCTTATGCAGAAAGAACTTTTATTAATTGCTTCCATTTTACTTAGCATTCAATCTTTTGCCCAAGAGCAACTTCTGATACAGTTGAAAGAAAACGTCAATGTAGAAGATTTCAAAAAGTCGCACTCGTTTGATATGACTTATGAACGCACTTTATTTCGAGCAATCAACTTACATTTATTCCAGACAAACGAAAAAATAGCTATAGCTTCGATAGCACAACACTATATGGTAAAACAAGTAGAGACAGAGCAAGCTATAGAAGAACGAACTACGCCCAACGACCCTGACTTTGGTACACAATGGGCATTGGAGCGAATTGGCGCACCTAAGGCTTGGGACATTACAACGGGTGGTACTACGACAAGAGGAGATCGAATTGTAGTGGCGGTTTTGGAGTCGGGTTTTGAAGTTAATCATGAAGATTTGGTAGGTAATTTATGGATTAACCCGCATGAAGTAGCAGGCAATGGGCTAGACGATGATGGAAATGGCTATATAGACGACATTCATGGTTGGAATGTTCGAGGAAATAGAAATGAGTTTGATTCTAATTTTCATGGACAGTCCGTAACAGGCATTATTGGTCAAGAAGGAGATAATGGACTCGGTGGTGCTGGTATTAATTGGGATGTGGATTTGATGTTGATGCAATATAGAACTGTGCCTGATATTTTTGAAGCCTATGATTATGTCTATGAAATGCGCCGCTTATATAATGAATCGAATGGCGCACAAGGAGCATTTGTAGTAGTGACTAATGCCTCTTGGGGACTTTCTGATATTGTACCTTGCCCTGAAAGTAGTATGTGGTATGATGCGTATGAACAACTAGGCGAAGTAGGCATACTAACAGCAGCAAGTGTAAAAAATAGCCCTATTAATATTGATGAGGTGGGTGATACGCCTAGCGGGTGTCCAAGTGAATTCCTCATTTCTATCATGAATACGGATCGGTTTGAAGAAAAGGCTAGCGTTTCTGCATTTGGATTGCAAAGTGTAGATTTAGCAGCACCAGGGGTAGACATTTTTACTACGGGAGTAAACAATAGTTATAATCCAAGTTTTGATGGTGCTTCATCGGCAGCTCCGCATGTGGCGGGTGCAGTAGCTTTATTATATAGTATGCCTTTTGAACAAATAGCTATTGATGCCCTTAATAAACCTTCGGAGACCGCAAAACTTATACGAAAAGTAATATTAGATGGTGCAGAACGGCTGCCTACGCTTACGGGTCTAAACGCTACAGGTGCGCGCTTGAGTGTGTATAATAGCATGTTGGAATTACAAGCTTATATCAACCCTGTGTCAGGAAATGCATTGGAGATTTATTCCGCATATCCGAATCCTGCCAATAATATTATTACTATTGAATATGAAGCGAAAGGTTTTGACAATATGCGACTGCATGTGTATGACGCTATAGGGCGTGTAGTAATAAAGGACATAATTACGCCTTGTTGCCAGGAAATTAATCGCTTTGGCATAGATGTGAGTAAATTAGAATCGGGGAATTATTTTGTGGAATTGGAACAAAATGATGCACATAAAGTCATTCCATTTTTCAAAGATTAGGGTATGAATATTGAATATAGCTGTAAAACTTTCCAAGCGTTGAGTCTGCAAGAACTTTACGATGTTATGGTATTGCGGCAGGCTGTTTTTGTGGTAGAACAAAACTGCCCTTATCTTGATGCAGATGGGCAAGACCAAGTCAGTCACCATCTGATGGGTTGGCTGGCAGGCGAATTGGTTGCTTATGTGCGTATTCTTCCTAAAGGAACGACATATGAATCATATCCTGCTATCGGGCGCGTGATTACAGGACAAACTATACGAGGCAAGGGCAAAGGTATGGAGTTGATGCAACAAGCAATTGCTATTAGCGAACAGTTATACCCGCATCAAGCAATTAAGTTATCGGCACAAGCACATTTACAACGATTTTATAGTAGTCTAGGATTTGTAGTAGTAGGAGAAGGATACCTAGAAGATGGCATTCCACACATAGCAATGATACGAGAGGCTGCTTCGCTGGTCGAGTAATTTGTAACCTTTATCTTGGAAGCTGGTGTCTAATAGTTCAAAGTGAGTATTTTAGCTTAAAACTTAGAACACTATGAACGAGAGTAAAGCATATAAAGCTGCCAAAAAACGAATGCTTTTAAAGAAAGGCTTTTATAAGCACCTTGGTACTTATATAGCAGTTGGTATTTTCTTTCTTGGTCTCAATACCTTTACTTATTCTCAGGGAGAGCCTGACATTTGGTTCCATGTTCCGATGATGGGTTGGGCAGTTGGTTTACTGATTCATTACTTTTCTGTTTTTGGATTGCCTGGTACTAATATCCTTACCCAAGAATGGGAAGAGGAAGAAATTGAACGGGAGCTTTGGCGTATGCGTGGACGTACTCCCCTACCCGACGCTACACAAGAAGCTGATGAATTGGAATTGAAAGAAATGCAGCGGGATTGGAAAGAGCAGGATTTGGTGTAAAAATCATGAAGTACCTTACTAGTGGATATTTTGCAAAAGGGACATGTTCATTTTTTTCTTGATAAAAAAACGAACCAAAAAAATCAAGACTTAATTTCTTTCTTAACGCTCCAAAAGCGACAAAAAAGCTAAATCCTACAAACTCGCTTAACGAACTGTTTTGCAAGCCAATATCATCTGCTAATTCGCTGTCGGAGTTTATTTTTAAACTCATTTTAGCTCAAACAGTGTAGTATTTTTAACGCTTTTTTATCACTTTTTCCACTAAAAGAAATAAGGTCGAAAGTCAATTTTCTTCAAAATGTCCACTAGTAAGATGAAGTGCTTAGAAGCTTCTTTGCCCTAAAATAGCATTCCCCACGGCACATTCTAAACATCGCTTGTCGTTGCAATAGGTATTCTTAAGCTGAATCAAAGCTTGTGTTTGATACGCAGAATCTGCTTTCAGCCCTAAATCCGTCCAACCTTTTATGATAGTATTGGATTCAGGCGGCAAAACTTCTAGCAACTCTAAAGCGCGTTTCTGGTAACTATTGTCATCCTTTTGCGTGCCATATAGAAATAAAAAAGGCGCAACTGTATTAATGAATAGCAAGCGAATAGTGGTATCGCCAAGTGTTTTTTTGCGCGCTTTGGAAACTTTATCAAATACATAATGCGTGCGCCAATAGTCGCCTAGTTCTAGCTGAAAAAGTTGCTCAATGGCTTTGGCATTTTCGGCTTCTAGTATTTTTCTGAAAAGATGCGTGGATTGATAGACCAATTGCGCTAATTGTGCAATGCGAAGTGTCGGAAAATTGGCAGGACGCAAGCGCAAAAAGTTCCAATTGACTGCCCGCATAGGTGTAAGTTGATATTTTTGGCGTAAAAAATTGTATTCTTTTTGCAGGCGTTTAGGATAATCCTCTTGAAATTCTCTATCCAGCAAACCCGATTGCCCAAATAGCAAAGCCTCTATCTGAAAGAGCTTATCGCGATGCTTGGCAAGGGTCAATTGTGGTAAGGATTCCGCTAAGCGTTCAAAGGCATCGCCATTGACTTTCATCCCAAAATTTCGAGCCAAGACTTGATAAAAAGTTTCTTCCCAATCGAATTGATTCGCTTGCAAACGCGCTTCGATAAGCGTTGTTTTCTGCTCTAGTCGTTCCACGAGCAATCTATCCAACCAAAAATGCTTCGTCATATCTGATACCTCGGCAAACTGCTCCGCACAAGGAATCCAAGCTTTAGTATGTATCAATTGCTGATAAGTAGCAGCTAATTTTGTAGGAATACGCTCACGCATACGCAAACAGGGAATCCGCGTACCACCCGCCCGTGTGATAGGCACATCCTCTTCCAATACGACATGCAAAATCACATTTTCATAAGCCGTGTCGCTGCTATGTTCATGCTTCAACCAATCCGAAGACTGTACGTGCATTTCCACATTACCCGCCCAAAGCGTGTCGCCAATCTTAATTTTAGCATGTAAAAAATCAGGCCCAGCATTTGGATTATGCTTGCCAAAATCGTGGATTTCGATAGACTCTCCTTCCGTAGTGGTCAAGTCTTTCCAATCGAAGCGTTTTGTCTTCCAAAGATAGTGTAGTAGCTCTTCGCGTATCATTTTGGTTAAATTTTGGAAAAATTATCAATTCTCCATTATCAATTTTTAATTAAAATCAACCTCTATTCATCAATTCTTTTTTGTGCTTTACGTAGTTACGCCAAGTAGCAAGACACTCTTCCATATCCTGCGGCAATTCTGTTTCAAACTGCATCCATTTACCTGAAGAAGGATGCTCAAAACCCAGCGACTTGGCATGCAAAGCCTGACGCGGACAAATCCCCATGCACTTCTCTACAAATGCACGATAGCGACGATGCACCGTACCTTTCACGATGCGCGTACCACCATATTTCATATCACTAAATAAGGGATGTCCCTGCGATTGCATGTGTACGCGTATCTGATGCGTGCGCCCTGTCTCCAATTGGCATTCGATAAGACTTACATAATATAGTCGCTCGACAACGCGCCAATGCGTCACCGCCCATTTACCCATATTTTCATCATCCGAAAATGCCCGCATATTCATCCGATGCTTGGGATCACGCCCTACATTGGCGCGTACTGTGCCTTCATTCTCATGGAATTCGCCCCAAATAATAGCTTGATACCTACGCTCGATAGTGTGATAATAAAATTGCTTCGCAAGATGATCCATAGCATACTGATTCTTTGCCACTACCATCAATCCAGAAGTGTTTTTATCAATCCGATGCACCAAGCCTGGGCGGTCAGGATTGTCAGGGTTTAAGACGGGTAAATCGCGATAATAATGCGCGAGGGCATTTACGAGCGTATATTTTTTATGCCCAACGCCCGGATGCACCACCATACCTGGCTTTTTGTACAACACTAATACATCACCATCCTCGTAGCGCACATCTATCGGAATATTTTGTGGAACGATTTCACGTGTATTCTTCGGTGCGCGCGGTAATACTAAGGTCAAGAAATCATTTGGTCGCACCTTGTAGTTGGGCTTTACAAGTTTATCGTTTACCTTAATAGCTCCCGCACGGATAGCCGTCTGTACGCGATTGCGCGACACCCTATCCAAGCGATCCATCAAAAACTTATCTATACGAAGTGGCGTTTGATTTCCGTCTACTTGTATTTCTCTGTAATCATGTAACTCCTCCGAGTTATCTCTATATTTATTCATTGTCATTGGTCTAAAGGTAAATTTTTACTGCCTTGAATATTTAAACCTCATTAGTAACTATTTAGAGCAGAGAAGAGAGACCATTCGCTTCGCTCATTGAGAGAAGAGAGATGGGATGTTTACCAAAAAAAAAAATCCCTCTGTAAATTTCTAGCTGTTAAGCAAATGCGCCAAGCTGGATTGATAAGCGGATTTTTTACAGAGGGAAAAATATTAAGAATGAAGAAAAAACACTTATTTTTCTCTATTCTCTCAGTCCAAAGGACGGTCTCTGCTCTCTGCTCTAAATAGTTAACCTCATCGAAAGGTAAAATTACTGTTAATTATACTTTTTAAAAGAAAAAAAGTTTATTTCTTGTAATAAAGCCTCATAATCTTACATTTTATTGATAGCCAAGCGAAGCCCACTTGCTCTTTATTTGCATATATTTGTGGGCGAAAATAACATCTCTTCTTTTGTAACACTATCATACATATAGGGAAGGATATATATATTTTACTCTCTAGCAGGCTATTTTTACTCTATTCAAGGCACAAAACAGGGAACATAACGACTGATGTCCTGATATCTATCAGGCAATCTTGAAGCTGACGAATAGAACAAAAAGAGTTCTCTAGAGCTGTGGCTTCTATTGTTCCTGCTTAGAGTATGTTTGAAATTTTTAGTTCGTAAAAATTCCAAACATGTTTTGTTAATACAGTCTATTAGAGCTTGTTTGTAAAAATTCCAAACATGCTCTGAGTTAGTCAACAAAATTTCATATACCTATGCACATTTCTTACCAGAAACTAGTGGTTTTTATCCTAGTGCTATTCGCACAAGTAGCGCAGGCACAAGAACGTCTCGTCATTACCCCACACATGGTGGTTAATATTTCGGCGCGGGGCGATGAGTGGGTACTGTTCGATGATCAAAAACTTACAGAAAATTATGGTTGTGACATCCCACAAACAGATAATATCTGGAATTTCTATGATGCCGTTTGGAATGGCAAATTTTTCTACTTTCCTGTAGAAGTAGTAGTAGATTTCGGACGTACGCAGCAACTCACACAGCTTTGCCTCCGAAAAGGGGGCGGGCCAAGTGCCAATGGATTGGTCAAAATTTACACCTCTACCAATCCTACCAATTGGGATTTGCTTTTAGACCACACGCCTGGAGGCAACGAATGCTACGACCTCAATCCTCTAACGACGCGCTATGTAAAATTTACCTTCACGTCCACACAAGCAAAGATTCGAGAAATCGAATTTTACAATACTACTAAAAATACGCCTGTGTGCGCGCCTGTACCACAAGGCAATCAGACTTCACAAGCTTGTGGAAGTCCACGCTTCTATATGGAAGATTTTATCGGATCGAATACCAATTTAGATATACCGCCAGCAAAGGCAAATGCAGTAGGATTTGTACGAAATTATCATGGTATTTTCCTAACGGAAGGTTATGATGACCCAGATTATCTGGGCTATCCGAATAATGAATACAATTGGCGACCTGAATCGGGACTGATGGAAAATTTTGATTATGATTATTTCTTTCAGGGTTTTCAGGATATTGGTGTAGAAGCAGGAAACAGTATTCACCGTGCGCCGCCTTATTTGACCACTTTTGCCTACAAAACAGGTGATTTAGACTATACAGCAGCAGTACCTTACCGAAATGGCGACATCTCGTTAGGCGAGTTTATTAAAGTAACGGAACGTAAGCCCTTCAATGAACGCTACTATCCTATACAAATTGATATGGTAGCCGACGACCCGAATATGTATGTCGAGTTTGCGGATATTATGTACCAATTCACAGGACGATACGGCTCAAATGCGAATGCCCGAAACATGAAAGTAGCGGCTAACAATACCGCACGTGCAGGTTTGGGTACGGTAAGCTATCTTGAAAACTGGAACGAACCTGATAAGTGGTGGCATAAGTCTTCAATAGAAAATATCGAAGCCTTAGACCCCTGGGTAGAGGAGCAATTAGGTTATTTCAGTCCGTTTGAATATGCTGCGATGTCGAGTGCTTCTTATGATGGCAATGGCAAAACAAATGGCGTGGAAAATGTAGTGCGTACGCGCTATCCTAATGGACACCCAAGCAATGCCGCGCCTGTAGGCATGCAAGCAGCCGACCCCAATATGAAGATGGTGATGGCAGGACTTTCGGAACTGAACACGGATTATGTACGCGCCTTGATGTTCTGGTTTGAGCATCATCGCCCTGATATTGATTTTCCTTTCGACGTTATTAATTTTCATGATTATAGTAATGATGGACGATTTGGTGCCCCGCTTGGCCAGAACGCCCTTTCTCCAGAAGACTATGGCTTAAAGGAAAAGCTAGAAGCAGTGGTAGAATTCCGCGACCGCTATCTACCTGAAATAGAATTATGGATGTCAGAATTTGGCTATGACTCCCATCCGCGATCTATTCAAAGTGCGGATTGTACGCTCTATTGCAACGATTGTGACTCGCCTGAGTGTAAAGAGAAATTCCGCGAGATACAGGGTCAATGGATTGTGCGTTCCTTCCTAGAAATCGCAGCAGCAGGCGTGGATAGAGCAATGGTCTTCAATATGCGCGATGGCTCTCCAGAGGCATCAGCAGGCTTGTACCAAACAAGTGGCATGACGACTTATAGAGGCGACCGCTTCAAAAATAAAAATTCTTGGTACTATGTCTCTACCATGAAGCAAACTTTAGAAGGCACAAAATTCGATCCTTCTTATGTGCATCCTGACCCAAATGTGCGGATGTATCGCTTTGTGGATGATTGCGGAGGTAGCGAAAAAACCGTTTATGCAATTTGGAGTCCGACGAGCAGAGCTGGCACCAATACGCCTATCCGCGAACGCTATGAGGTGGAACTAGGTGTAGATGATGCTACAATTGTGAATTTAATAGATGGCGATATGGATGGCGTACGTTCGGTGCTGCGTCGTTCTGGAAATGGCAAAATGTTTGTGGATGTGAGCGAATTGCCTAAGTTTATTGTCATTGGAGATATGAAAGATGACATTATAGGCTGCGCTTGTGATTATATCGAATACAATGTAAGTGGTGATGCGAATACTAGGATGCTAAATGATGAACAACAGCTTATCGGTGGGCCGCTTTGCGTAGAGGGCGATTCGATGTTTACAGCTTGGAATGCTCGTGCCAATCAACAGGCTATATTCGACTTAAAGGCGAATTACGACCTTAACTCTCTCTTTATTTATAGTGATACTCTAGCACAAGGCGAGGTAGAAATCTATTATGGCGAGCCGAATAATTGGACATTATTTAATACTTGGGAAACACGCAATATCACATCCTATCGCTGGAAAGTATTTGATAATTTCAATCTACAAACGCGTTATATTCGTATCAAAACGCTGACAGATAATGCCTTGATACATGAAGTAGCCTTCTGTGGTGAACAGATTGGTGAAATATCAAGCTGTAATGATGGTAGGCAAAATGGGGATGAAACGGGCGTAGATTGTGGCGGCTCGTGTCCACCCTGCGATATAAGTCCAGAGTGCCCGATTCGCCTGAGTTCTAGCATGGTTTTTGATGAACAAGGCGTGCCTATTAGTAAAACATCAGGAGCAATCGCGCTAGTAGATGAATCCAATAGCGAATCACCGACAACTGCTTGGGTAGAACCCTGGTCAAACAATGCGGTCGCTTATATAGATTTGGGACAAAATTATCGTATTGATAAAATCGAACTATACGATGGCAATGGGTCGGGCAACTTCAAGGTACGTGCTGGCAAACCCAATGCCGCGACTACATTAATAGACATTGAAACAAATGCTTGGCCTCCACAATGGCGCGAATTTAACCTGAACACAGAAACGCGCTATCTGACCGTAATAAAAGGTTCAGGAGGCGCGAAAATCAATGAAATTCGCGTATGTGGCACACCAGCAGGCGGTGGCGACGCTACACCTACTTGTACGGACGGCATCCAGAATGGCAATGAAACAGGCATAGACTGTGGCGGCTCCTGCCCTGCTTGTGAAACGGCAGATTGCACCATTCCGTTGTCGCCTAATATGTTTTTTGAAGTAGATGGACAGCTTACTACACGGGCAGATGGTATCGCGGCTCTAGCGGACGAACAAGGGCAAGCAATACCAAGTACGCCCTGGGTATTTCCGTGGTACAACAATGCGGAAGGTTATATAGACTTAGGCGCGACTTATCATTTAGATAGTATTTACTTGTATGATGGCAATGGCTCGGGCAATTTCAAAGTACGTCCTGGTCGTCCGAGTGATCGCACGATTGTATTCGTTGATTTTGAGACGGATGCTTGGCCGCCACAATGGAGAGGCTTTGAGTTTGATGTCACTACCCGCTATCTTACCTTTAGAAAAGGTTCAGGAGGCTCGAAGATCAATGAAATTCGCTTGTGTGGTAGACGCGCATCAGGCAACGAAATGCCATCTACTAGTACTAGACTGCAAGCGGCTATTCAGCCCAATCCTTCGAGTGGACAAAGTGTGTTACAATATGAATTGCCTACCGATACAAAGGTGGATATTCAACTTTGGAACATTGCAGGGCAACAAGTTCGCACACTACGCAGCGCGCAACAAGATGCAGGCTATCATCGCTTGCAATTGGATGAACAACTGCCTACTGGACTATATTTAATTAAAATCCAAACGGATGCTACACAGCAAGTAATAAAGTGGATAGTAGAATAATGCTATACCATTCAGTCAGATAAGCTAACATTTCGGATGTTGAACATATGATTGCAGCAATAGTTTGAAATCATATGTTCGGCATCCGTCTTGTTCAAATTCTAAGTTCCATTCTATATATCACAACCACTCCCATTTATTTTGCAGCCTTTTCATTATTCATATTAATCTTTAACATATCTTTTGAAACTTCCGCGCCCAAAAATCAGTTGATAAAAACAAAGCTACACACCTCTCACGTTCACCGTTTTTCACCAGTTTTTTTTAATTTTTAAGATTCGATTTAGTGATGTTGAGTATGCTACGTATAATTCTTATTTTGGGAGTGTTGTCGCTTGGTACAACTTTGAATAGTCAGCCTGTGGTAAATAATGCCGACAGTCATACTAGAGCAATTCCCAAATCTGTAGAGCATACTACTTATTGGACACTTGCCGATATTAATCAGTATAAAGAAAAGATAGTAGTAGCGCGCAATGCAGAATCTTTATTACCCTTTCGGTCTACGCTGAACAAGCGTTTCACCTTGATGCAATTTAGCAACGAACCCTTTTATGCTTTCCAACGCTACTTTGAAAAGTATGCAGACTTTGAATCTATTTGTCAAGTAAATCTCTCTAAAGAAGACTTGGCAATGCCCGAATTGGATAATACCTACCGCTCTACTTTTATCATTACCCTAGATGATGTCATCTTAGATGCAGAGCGAGACGCTGAGTTAGTTACTGCTATCAACAAATTGACAAAACGCCATAAAGTAGTAGTGATTAATTTTGAAGAAGCGGCGAACCTAAGCTTTTTCAGTAGTGAAATCACACTCCTACAAATCTTTGAGCGCAATTCAATTTTAGAAGCATTTGCGGCACAAATCCTGTTTGGCGGGGCGGAAAGCAAAGGTATTTTACCCAATGATGTAAACGAAAAATTGGTAGCAGGTATGGGCGAAATGATTCCCCAAATCCGCTTAAAATATACTGTACCCGAAGAAGTAGGCATTCAATCCGAAAAACTGCAACGTATAGATGAAATTGCAGAAAGTGCCATCTTAGAAGGCGCGTTTCCTGGCTGCCAAGTATTAGTAGCTAAGGAAGGTAAGGTTATTTATGATAAATGTTTTGGCTATCATACCTATGAGGAATGGCAACAAGTGAAACCCACCGACTTATACGACCTAGCTTCGGTGACAAAAGTTGCATCAACCACCCTTGCGAGTATGAAACTCTATCAAGAAGGTTCACTCGCGTTGAATGCAAAAATTCGGGATTACATACATGGTAAAACCGCGCTCTACTACACTAGTATTGACCGTCTGCTGACGCATCGGTCGGGGATTCAGCCGAATCTCCCGATTGCGTCTTATATTTATCATGCGCGGGACAGTATGATTCGTTGCGATACCTTTTTCTGCAACTATCAAAGTTATCCCTACACCATTCCTGTAGCTGAAAATGTTTATTTCAGCGAATTGGAGCTGGAAAAAGTATGGGAAAAAATCTTCAAGCTACGTCCTAGTCGTCGGAAGCGATACCGCTATAGCGATGTCAATTTTAGTCTATTGCAGCGCATCATTGAGCAACAAGCAAATAAGAAATTAGATGCCTTTGTGCAAGAACGCTTCTATCAGCCCTTAGGTCTGCGGCGTTTGGTCTATAATCCACTCTGTCATTTTGACAAATCTGAAATCACCCCAACCACTATAGACAACACTTGGCGACGACAACAACTGCGCGGCTATGTGCACGATGAATCAGCAGCCCTTATGGGTGGCGTAGCAGGTAATGCAGGCTTATTTGGCAATGCCGAAGATATAGCCGCACTATTCCAAATGTTACTCAATGGCGGTGTGTATGGGGGTAAACGACTACTCTATCCTGAAACTATTGATTTGTTTACTGCGAAATATGCAGGTGGCGGACATCGCGGTTTAGGTTTCGATAAGCCTTCTGCGCGCAAACGCTATTTACCTTATGCCTATGCTGCTTCATCAGAAACCTATGGACATACGGGCTTTTCAGGCACCTGTGTTTGGGCAGACCCGAAGCATGACCTTATTTTTATTCTCTTAGCCAACCGCATACATCCTGATAAGTCAAATCGCCAAATTACGAAACGTGGTATCCGTTCAAAGATGCACCAAGTAGTATATGATGCGATCGGTTCGTTCTCCCCTGAAGAAGTAGTAGTACGAAAAGTAGGCTTATAATAAATTCCTATTATACAGGAACTTTTCTAGTGATTGAGTCGTTAATAAGGGTACGAATGATAATTCTTTATAAAGAATTAAAAAAAACAAGCCAAAGGACTTGCGTATGATGTAAATGCACTCTATATTTGCATCGCTTTCTGAAAAAGCAATGATCTCGTAGCTCAGTTGGTAGAGCATTTGACTTTTAATCAAAGGGTCCTGGGTTCGAGCCCCAGCGAGATCACTCCTAGCCTGCGACTCAGTCGTGGGCTATTCTTTACGAGTTGTTTTACTTTCACTATGTAAAGCTAAAATGGTGGGTATAGCTCAGTTGGTTAGAGCGCTAGATTGTGGTTCTAGAGGTCGCCGGTTCAATTCCGGTTACTCACCCT
>JAHDCQ010000565.1 GCA_020629845.1 Saprospiraceae bacterium
TTTGTGCATGTTGAATAATATTATCCGCCCGACTTTCTTTTATCACCGCTTTCATATGGCAAAATTAACACTAAAAAATTGAACACATTGTTCAAGTTTTCTATTTTTGTAAAAATTTGGACACATTGTTCAAGTTTCAATTCTCCTTGTAAAATGAAGCGAACAAAAGTTTACCTACTCGGCGGCGCACAAACCGACTTTGCCACCAACTGGAGTCGAAAAGGCTTAGGCATAGGCGCAATCATGGCAGACAGTTTTGAACGTGCTATGGATGCTACAGAGTTAGAAGTTTCTGAAGTTGATAGTGTGCATATCGGCAACTTTGTAGGTGAACTCTTCTGCGGACAAGGGCAGTTGGGTGGCTTGTTTTTGCAACATTTCCCGCAATTAGCAGGTATCCCAACGGTGCGGCACGAAGCTGCTTGTGCATCGGGCAGTATGGCAACTTTTGCTGCCATGCGAGAAATTGAAGCGGGCTATTATGATGTTGTTGCTGTTACAGGTGTAGAACTGATGCGTAATGTAGATGGACAGACCGCTTCCAAGCACCTCGGCGCAGCCGCTTGGATAGGCGAGGAAGCCGAAGAAGCAATGTATCCCTGGGTCTATTTGTTTTCTGAAATCAAGGATTATTATCAAAATTGCTTTGGGGTAGAAGATGTCCACTTAGCAGCTATCGCCAAAACGAATTACGCCAACGCACAGCGTAACCCTAACGCCCAAACCCGAAAATGGCAATTAGGCGCAGCCGATTTTGGCACGGACGATACCCAAAATCCAATAGTAGAAGGTAGTTTGCGAAAATCCGACTGCGGCAGAATAACTGACGGTAGCGCGACTATCATTCTTGCATCTGAAGAATATGCAAAAAACTACGCCACCCAACGAAATATTCCACTCGAAAGCCTCCCATACATCAAAGGTTGGGGGCATAGTACTGCGCCTATTGAGTTGAAATATAAACTCAATCATGCACGGAAAACAACTTATCCATTTCCACATTTGCATGGCGCGATTCAGGACGCACTCACACGCGCAAAAATTGCGAATGCTTCTGATTTAGATGCCATCGAAACACACGATTGCTTTACCATTTCCGAATATATCGCGCTAGAACATTTCGGACTAACAGCAGCAGGCGAGGCATGGAAAATAATTGAAGACGATACGATTTCCTTCTCAGGTAGCCTACCCGTAAATCCAAGCGGTGGATTGATAGGCGCGGGGCATCCTGTAGGTGCAACAGGCGTACGTATGCTACTCGATGCCTACAAGCAAGTAGCTGGAAAAGCGGGCGATTATCAAGTAGAAAATGCACAAAATATAGGCATACTCAATATTGGCGGTAGTTTCACGACGGTTGCCAGTTTTGTGGTTGGAAAAGAGGAGAGATAAGAGACCGTCCTTCGGACTGAGAGAAGAGAGATGAAAATCCCTGTTCTCTCAATGAGCAAGGCGAATGGTCTCTCCTCTCTCTTCTCAAAAAATAGACGATGAAAAACGATGTCATGAATTATGCCCTAGAGGAAGCCAATCCGTATTTGCTAGGGCCGTATGCTCCAATTTTTAAGGAAATTGTGGCAACTGATTTGAAAGTAATCGGCGAAATTCCAAAAGATATACATGGTTCTTATGTTCGCAATGGACCGAATCCGAAGTTTGAACCCAAAGGACATTATCATTGGTTCGATGGGGATGCTATGTTGCATGCTATTCAGTTGGAAAACGGCAAAGCCACCTATCGCAATCGCTGGATTCGCACTACCAATTTCAAGGAAGAAGAACTGGCTGGCGAATCGCTTTGGCAAGGCTTAATGGGGAAATTAGCAGCTAATATGAATCGCCCTTGGAATAGAGGCGTGCCTTTGAAAGATACCGCGAATACTGCCGTCGGCTTCCACAATAGTAAGCTCTTAGCAGGTTGGTATATGTGCGGTGATCTTTACGAAATTGACCCTGTAACACTAGAAACGAAAGGCATCGAAACCTTCGGCGATACGCTTACTTCTAAAGCGATGGCGCACATCAAAGTGGATGAAGTGACGAATGAAATGATGTTTTTTGATTATGAATTGACGGGTTCGTACTTAGCCTATGG
>JAHDCQ010000566.1 GCA_020629845.1 Saprospiraceae bacterium
TAGCCACTCAAATTCACTTCCAACGAATAGGTACCTGCCGCTTTACGTTCACTCACCAAGGTTTGCAACACATTACCTTGATTATCCTGCAAAAGGATAACGATAGGTGCATCAGTAGCCACTTTATACGTTAAAGTAGTAACTGTAGATGCTGGATTTGGCGAAAGTGTGATGCTGTGTGCAGGAAGTGCTGCATCACCAGTTGCCAAACCTGCTCCAGCAGGGTCTAGCAGTAAGAAGTGCGCTGCTTTTTTGCCCTTTTTGCCACCTTTATGTCCATGATGCCCTTCACCTCTATGCCCTCTGTCGCCACCACGTTCGCCGCCTCTTTCATGGCGATGTCCATCACGTCCGCCTCTGTGTCCTCTATCGCCACGCTCATGTCGGTGTCCACGACGACGACCTTCGTGTCCGTGTCTGCCTTCACCTCTACGCGCAAAGCGTTCAAAGCACTCTTCGCCTAAATATTCCAATTTTATCGCATCCATGTCCGCGTCCCATTGTTCGCGCTCATCGCTTAAACCCTCAAAAGCAGCTTTAATATCCTCGCGATAGGTTTCTAATAGCGGCTTCATCGCCTCAAAGTTTTCTTTCATCCTTTCTTTGAGCTCCTTCATCTGTGCGCGAATTGCTTCACGGTCTGCGCCTTCTTCCTGTGCTGCTTCCTTCAAGGCTTGCATGTCTGCTTTAAAGGCTGCAAATGCTACGCGCAAGTCCGCTAAAGTAGCTTTATCTTCTTCACTAATATTTTCTTCAAATCCAGCACGCACCTCAAGTAGTACAGGCTCAATATTTTCCATGTGATACGCGTCCAAAGCTGCGCGTAACCCTTCTTTATCTGCGCCTTCGCATGGGTTTTCGCCGCGTTCACCGCGTTCCATGCGTAGTGTTTCCAATTCTGCTAATTGCGCTTCTGTGAGTACGCTTTTTATTGCCGTCCAGAAATTTTCGTGTAGCTCTTTCATGGCTGCGCGTTTTTCTTCGCGACTTTCAAAATCTTGCTCGCGCAGTACTTCTTTTTGTGCTTTAAAGTCGGCTACAATAGTTTCCAATTCGGCTACTTGTTCATCGGACAAGTCTAAGTTTTCGTCCAGTTTTTCTATGATATCCCCCATTTCATGCTGTCCCCCTCCTCGATGACGTTGAGCCATAGTCGGGCTTAAAAAGCCAATTATTAAGGCAAATAATACGATGATTTTTATCGCTTTCATGTTTGTGTTAATTTTAAAGTTTTTGTCTATTTGTTTGTACCTATATTTTTAGAAGCCCTATTGTTCTCTTCTATGTCTTGGTGGTGGCGGATGTGGTGGTCTGCCTTTTCCTGCTCGTTCTCGATGCCTTTCGATTGCCGCTTCTGTACGCTCCAGTTGTGTCGGATTGAGTAGTGGTTTCATTTCCAAAAACATCGAATCTACTTTCTCGCTACGTTGTTTCATGTGCGCCTTATGCACAGTACGCATGCTATTGCGCCATTTTTCAAATATAGGCTGCAATTGTTCCCGTTGTGCATCATCTGGCTGTATGATACGTTCCAAGTGACGTTCTATGCCTGCTCCAGGATGTCTTGTACTTTGATGAATACGCTCTATGGCTAAATGCCGATGTGTAACAAATCCACCAATAAAGCCAATCAGCACCAGCGCAAGCATAGCGAGTACGATCTTGAGTGTTTCCATTATTCGTAAGTATCTATGTAGGCGTAAGCATCCTCTGCGGAGAGATATTGCGTACCTACTACTGTATCCGAAATCCAGTTTGTATCACCTAGTTCTAGTCCTACATAAGTCATGCTCATCAGTACAATACAAGCTGCTGCTACTCGCGGAAATAGTTGAAGTATGCGTGTAGTAGTGGATATTGGTACTACTGTATCGTTCAATGGTACTTGCTGTAGGACGTTCTGTATAAAATTCTTGTTACTTGCTGGCACGTGTCCCTGCAGTAGACTACGCATGGCAAGCAATTCATCCTGAAGCTCTTGCAAATCTTTAGAGTCGGCTAATGCTTGCTCCAAGCGACCTTGCTGGGCGGCTGTCAGTTCATTATCTAAACTATATGCTAATAATTCTTCTATGTTCATATTTTTTGGTATTAG
>JAHDCQ010000567.1 GCA_020629845.1 Saprospiraceae bacterium
GCCATATCCGCAGAAGTAGGCATTTGGAACAGAAAAGTGCAAAAAGGCAAAGCCTTCGATTCCAGCACAGGCTTCACACTGCCTGATAGCTCGGTACGCAGCCCAGATACCGCTTGGATAACGATAGAGCGTCGGAAAGCCCTACCATTGGAGCTATTAACAGAGTGTGTATAACAAATTGCACGTTTTTATAGGCTTTTTTCCTATAAGCCGATAAATTTTGCTTGGAATTTATCTGCCAATGGGAAATTGGCAGATAAATCGAAATTCACCGATTGTGCAATTTGTTATACACACATTAACAGAAACGCGCTGCATAAGTGCTATTGATTTCGCATTTTTGGCGATGCTACTGTAGAGTACACTATGCTTTTTATATCAATCAAAACCCTTTTTTATGAATCGCTTTCAATATCTTTTTTCCTCTACTCTTAAAACCTGCCGAGCCATAGGGCATAAATTCCTCAATCACCATTTTTAGTTCGCTTGCCAATTCGGGTACTTGTTGGCAGATATTCCAAAGCACGCTCATGGAAAATACCCGAATGGCTACTGCTTCTTTGGGATTAGCGAGATACCCAAAGCAAATATCTGCTGCTTCGCCTAGCACTTCCTCTGGCAAGTCGACCTTTTGTAGCACTCGCAAGGTATTGCGCTTAATGGAATCGTGCAGTCCTTCCCGCCGAAGATTTTGAAATAAGGTTTCAATATAGGGCATGATGAGTTCAACATGAGCATCCACGCAATGTATCATTGCCCAAGAAGCACGCTGCGTAATTCGGTATTCGCCTTGCAAAAAAAGCTGTATCAACTCATCAAATCGCTCCTTATTATTCCCCACATAATCTCGAATCAGCAACATTTGTTCCTTACTATGCTTCTCTAATAGTGTCGTTTCCAAATCCATGCTCTAAAGTAGTAAGAATCGTACATTTATTTGTGTGCCATTACCGAATGCGCAGAAATCCTCCAATAATTTTATACTTTAGGGCTTCGGAAAATATGTGATGCATTCAAACATAAAAATATGCAGATACTCGAAATTATAGTTGGCTTAGTCTTCGTGATGTTACTATTTAGCCTCTTTGCTACCACTGTCATGGAAATGATAGCAGGTATTTTTGCATTACGTGGCGAAAATTTGCGGGCTGCGTTGCGCCACATTCTAGCGCACGATGGCGATAAATCGCTATTCGATGCTTTTGAAAATAATATTCTTTTTCGGCAGCTTTGTGCCAAGCGATTTTGGCGACCTAGTAGGTATCGTCCGCCTTCTTATATGAGTGCAGAGTCGTTTTGGATGGTGCTTTCCAATACCATTTTGGATAAAGCAGATGGTGATTTGAAACAAGTCCGTACGAAACTCGACGCGCTAGTAGCAGAGGGAAAAATAGGAGGCTACTTGCAGAAAATACTGTTGCGCTTGCTGGATGAATCAGAGAAGGAAGGTGCCATACAGCACCAAGTAAAGGAATTGAAAGAAAGCGTGGAGTACTTGCAAAATGAAAATGTAAAGCGCAAAATCTTGTCCTATGCCGAAGAAACCGAACAACGGGTAGATAACTTTCGGAACAAAGTGGAAAACTGGTATGATACGGTGATGGAACGCTCCACAGGCTGGTATAAGCGACAAACGCAGTATATCCTCTTTATGATTGGATTGACGATTGCTATTGGTTTTAATGCAGATACGATTGCCATATATCAGCACTTAGCTTCTGACCCTCAATTGGCGATTCAGATTGCGGATCAAGCCGAGCAATATCTGGATGATAATGCCAATATGCCTGTCACTACGCCTGAAGACCGCATGTTGATTAAAAATGTACAAAGTCGACTAGCTGACATCAACGAATTGATTAGCGATGATGTACTAGCTTTAGAGTCGCCTCTCGGTATTGGGTGGCAAGTAGTGAGTCTCAATAAGATGACTTCCTACGATTGGTTTATCAAAACGATGGGGTGGCTGGTGACGGCTCTTTCTATCACGCTTGGTGCGCCCTTTTGGTTCGATTTATTGCGTAAATTAATTCATATTCGTAACTCTGGCACAAAGCCTTAAAGAATACTACCAATCCATGTTCAAAAGCATTAT
>JAHDCQ010000135.1 GCA_020629845.1 Saprospiraceae bacterium
CAATTTTTTTCTATTGTTGGTGTGTTGAGTGGAATCCTCTATATTTGTGCCGCTATTTCAAAAATGACTCGTTCGGATGGAAGAATGGAACTTAGATTTTGAGTGGTTGCGTGTCAGGCATACCGTTAAAGATGCGCTCCGACGCGATAAACTGCCCGATATGAATGCAATTTTATTCATGATTGGGATGCAAGAATTAGGCTATCTTCAGTCGAAGTATACTAAAGAGGAGAAGCAAGATTTGATGCACATTGCTGTTTGTCATTTATTAAGTTATGATGGCTATTATGAATTTGAAGGGCGCGATGCAGATGGCTGGCCGCACTATAAGGCATTAAAAGCGGTGCCTATAGAAGGGATAAAAGCACAGTCAAGTTTACTACAAGAGAAAATCATACAATACTTTAAGGATAACGTTTACTAAGCCAAATTGAAAATGGATAATTGAAAATTCAAATAAAACTATACGCACCAATGATACGATTGTTTTCCGCATTAGCACTTATAGTATTATTCGCAGCTTGCGACACAGGCGAAAAATTCACCTACGCTGAGGTAGAAACCGAGTTTGGCGTGATGAAGCTAAAACTCTATAATTCTACGCCTAAACACCGCGACAATTTTATAAAACTTGCTCAAGAAGGCTACTACGATGGCTTACTTTTTCATAGAGTGATTAGTGGTTTCATGGCACAGGGAGGCGATCCGAATTCAAAAGGTGCTCCAATGGGTACGCCACTAGGAGCAGGTGGGCCAGGCTACTTAATTGATGCCGAAATGGGTCGTCCGCACATCAAAGGGGCATTAGCTGCTGCCCGCACAGGAGGGGGAGGCAATCCAGAGAAAAAGTCATCAGGTTCACAATTTTATGTTGTGCAAGGGAAAATTCAGACCGATGCCCAACTGAATCAATTCGAACAGCAAAAAGGCATCAAATACAATGAGGAGCAACGCCGTTTATATAAAGAAATTGGTGGTGCCCCTTTCTTGGATATGGACTATTCTGTATTTGGAGAAGTGGTAGAAGGTCTGGAAGTGATTGACAAAATTTGTGCTGAAATGACCGATTCAGGCAGTCGTCCAATGAATGACATACCAATGAAAGTGCGAATTGTAGAATAGAAGTGATGAGGGATGAGGGATGAATTATGAGATATGAGTATACTGTCTTGAAATAGGATAGCCACTCATACCTCATATCTCATAATTCATCCCTCGTTGCTTAGGGACTTCGCAATTAATAACCTACGCAAGATAGCGCAGGATTTTTTAGCTTAGTCAAGGCGAAAAACGTAGGCATAGCTAGTTCTGTCGAGGCTTTTCAACGAAGAATAAGCTGAAAAAAGACAAGCTAGATGCGTAGGTTATTACTTGCGAAGTCCCTTATATCTCAAATTAAAAATTTATGAAAATTAATACTTGGGTAATAGGTGTGATTGCGTTGGCTTGCATGACAAGTTGTGCCAGTCCTATTGCAAAATTCACTTATGAAGCCCCCGAAAAAATTGCACCAAGCAAGGTGACATTCGATAATCAATCCGAAAAAGCAGACCGCTATGAGTGGGATTTCGGAGACGGTAATACCTCTTCAGAAGAGCTTCCAACTTATCGCTACCTAGCATCAGGTAACTACGAAGTGACACTCAAAGCGATGAAAGGGAAAAGATCAACAACTACAAAACAAAATATTGTGATTAATGCACCAGAAAAATGCCTAGTTGAAATACAAACCGACTATGGCAATATGCTCGTAGAGTTATACGATACCACGCCGAAGCATAGAGATAATTTTGTAAAATTAGCAGAAAATGGCTTTTATGATGATTTGTTGTTTCATAGAGTCATTGATGGCTTCATGCTGCAAGGCGGCGATCCAGAATCGAAAGAAGCACCTGCGAATAAAGCCCTCGGTTCAGGCGGACCAGGCTATCAGGTAGATGCGGAATTTTCTGACGATTTAGTACACACCAAAGGTGCATTGGCAGCAGCACGTACAGGCGACGCGACAAACCCTGAACGCAAATCCTCTGGCTCTCAATTCTACATTGTACAAGGGCGTGCAGTAGGAGCAGATATGTTGGATGCAATGGAGCGTCGCATGGGCATTCGCTATACCGAAGAGCAACGCGCTAAGTACCTCGAAAACGGTGGAACACCGCACCTCGATCGTGCGTACACGGTATTCGGTCAAGTAATTAAGGGCTTAGATATCATTGACAAAATTAGTGCAGCAGAAACAAGCCCACGAGACCGACCGCTCCAAGATATCAAAATGAAAGTACGGGTTATAAAATAATAAACTCGGTATAGCGATTTAACGAATAGAGCGATTTAGTTAAATCGCTTTATCCTTACACCATCAAAATGGATACAAGCAAAGTACTAGGCGTAGATGTCGGAGGTTCAGGCATCAAAGCAGCCATCATTGATACCAAAACAGGCGAATTACTTTCTGAGCGTTTGCGTGTAAATACACCAAAACCCTCGAAGCCAGAAGCTATGGCTACTGCTTTGCAGGAATTAGTAGCTATGCACCAATGGAAAAAAGGATTGGTAGGTGTAGGATTTCCTGCTATCGTTAGTCAAGGGGTGGCGCATAGCGCTGCTAATATTGATGATGCTTGGATAGGTACTAGCATAGAAAAAGTATTTGGTGATGCCATTAACTGCCCTATTGTGGCCCTCAATGACGCTGATGCAGCAGGCATTGCTGAAATGCGCTTTGGGGTTGGAAAAGGAAAGCGTGGCACCGTAATGTTACTTACGATAGGCACGGGTATTGGTTCAGCTTTATTTACAGATGGAAAACTCGTTAGCAATTCAGAACTAGGGCATATCCGTATGTTTGGAGAGTCAGCAGAACGCTATGTTTCGGATTCGGCTCGCAAACGCGATGACTTAAATTGGGACGAATTCGGGCAGCGATTCAACGAATACTTGCTTTATGTGCAGCGTGTCTTTTTCCCAGATTTAGTGATTCTAGGCGGTGGTATCAGTAAGAAATTTGATAAATATCAGCAGCATTTTACAGCTAAGTTTCCTGTAGTACCAGCTACTTTTCGCAACAAAGCAGGAGCAATAGGAGCAGCGATGTATGCTAAGGAAATTTGGGAAGCAAAGTAATGTTGTAGAACTATTTTTTCTTGTTTTGAAATCTAAAACAGCTCCATGTTCTATTGTTCTGAATAAAAACAACTCAGCAACTTCACAACTCTACAACTCCACAGGATGGGTAGCTTTTATGCGATTGCCTTATATTATATCCCCCTTTTAATGTTATTCATCCATTTTTAGCAATATTTAAATTATTGATAATACACGACAGTTTTTGCATAACTCCTTGTATTACAATGTCTTTATTTTGTAAAACCCTCTTAGCTCCCCCTTCCACTAGAAGGTATAGGATACATAAAGTTTGAATATCTGATTTATTAGCGTTAACTTTACCCTAATATCCTACCTTCCCATTGTGTGAAATTAAATGAAAAGCATACCTTCTTCTTGATATATACAGCTAATAGCTGTATTCCAATCTACCCTTGCAATTTACATTTGTTGCATTGCACATTCTGCTCATGTAAATCTTGAAAGCAAAAGCTATGAATAACTAGTAAAGATGGAGTACACATTGGAACTACTCAAGTAGTTTTCTGATACACTTCAAGTCTAAATAGCTACTTTCAAGCACCTACTTGCAAAAAATGTAAACCTTAACATCAATATTTTTATTGATAGATTAAGCTTTTCAGATGTATTCAAACGCATGACGTATTGAATGATACATATAGATGATTTTTATATTTTTTATCAAGCTAATGCCTTGATATACACGAATATGAAACATTATCGAACACAAATCGAATAAAGAATAAGTGGTTTAAAATGATTCATTTCATTTTAGCTACTAACTAGTAATTATAGTCCCCTACTTCAATGTGGGTGATGCGTACCAGCAATAGCTTCTTACTTGAAAAACGTAATAGACACTAGTAGCTTTTGCGATGCACACGCAACCATCACCAAGGAGGTAGTTTTTAAAAGGTGAACTCATGAAAAATAGGCAGCTATTCCTTGTAGCATTCTGTCTCATTAGTATTGCTTTACAAGCACAAGTGAATTATACTGCAAGAGATGTTGTGCCACCCTATGAGGGTACATTTAGGCCAGGCACAAACTTAGGTTACTTTCCACCTTGGACAGATGTGGAACTAGCCAATATTGCGGCAGGTAATCGGCAATTAGGCATTCCAGGTGTAGGGGTCAAAGCTATTCGTCCAGCACTCTTTGGCTCATTCGTAGAAGTATATGGCTACGAATCTCGCATTGAAATCTTCCAACATTACGATGATTTAGGCTTAAAAGATAATACGCTTATTGTGGGCTTCCCCGATGATGCACATCGTGATCCTACCTTCCATTGCGAGGATTATCAGTCCGAATTATTTAATGATTTGTACGAACCCATATGGGACAATGGCGAAAATGGAACGCCTGTAAATGATAATAACGACTATGCCTTGTACCTATACAAACTCATTCAAAACTATGGTGAATTTATCAAGTTCTGGGAAATTTGGAACGAACCTGGTTTTGATTATACAGGTGCGAAAGGTTGGCTACCACGTGGTATAGAAGGCAATTGGTGGGAAAATGATCCCGATCCTTGTGACTATAAATTACGCGCTCCTATTCAGCAATATATCCGCATTCTACGGATTAGCTATGAAGTGATTAAGACCTTCCAACCCGACGACTATGTGTGCGTATCGGGTACAGGCTATCCCAGCTTCTTAGATGCCATAATGCGAAACACGGACAATCCGAACGGTGGGCAAGTAACTGCTGAGTATCCATATGGTGGTGGTGCATATTTCGATGTGATGGGCTATCACTCTTATCCACACTTCGACGGTGCAACGCGGGAATGGTCGCGTGAGTTGAATGACTTCATCTGGTATCGTCACTCGGATGGTGCTGCTAGAGGTATCAAGCGTACAAAAGATATTTATCAAGATATTTTAGCCCAATATGGCTATAATGGAGAGGAATTCCCGCTAAAGCAATGGATTATCACAGAATGTAATATTCCTAGAAAATCCTTTAGCGAATTTCTAGGGGGCAATGATGCACAGCGTAACTTCATCATGAAAGCCTACTTGGAAAGTATCCGAAATGAAATACATCAATTACACATTTATTCGCTATCCGAACAAAAAGCAGAAGCCGAAGCTGCTTTTGAGTTCGACTTAATGGGACTATACAAGCGCGTGAATGATGTATTGCCATACGAACAAACCCTAAATCAAGAAGGAATTGCCTACAAAACCACCTCCGATATGCTATTCGGACGTACTTATGACCCTGAGCGTACAACAGCGATGCAGCTACCATTTAATATTGACGGTGGTGCATTCAGAGGCCCTGATGGCTCGTATTTGTACATGCTTTGGGCAAAGACAGAGATTGACCAATCAGAAGAAGCGAATGCCCTATATACTTTTCCAGAAAGCTTTGGTTTAGAAGCCATGGCTATGCGCCGTTGGGATTTCTCTCAAACCAAAGTCTCTATTCCTGTAGGAGTCACCAATATTGAATTGGATGCTACACCTGTCTTTCTATTAGGCCGCTTATTTGATTATAAGCAACCTGACTGCGTACCTGCAAGTGTAAGTTTTGAGGGTGTAAATCTACCAAATGCAACAAGCTGGGAATGGGAGTTTGAAAATGGACAACCTGAACGTTTCAATGGGCAATTCCCTATGGTCTTCTACGAAGACGGGGGTAATCATGCAGTAAGTCTTGTAATACGTGACATCTTAGGCAATGTCATAGATTCACAATCTGATTTCATATTTATTGAAGGCGCGCCAGAGGCGGATTTTGAGGTAGAATTATTCGGCCCATTAGTAACTATCACCAATACTTCAAGTGCTAACTCGGATGGCTACTCTTGGGACTTTGGTGATGGAAGTAATAATTTTGACGATGCTGAACCAACTTATGCCTATTTTGAAGAAGGCAGCTACGTCATCCGTCTAGAAGCATACAATGAATGTGGTGCTTCAGAAAAGGAAATTACGATTACAGTAGAGTTGCCTGATATTACCCCTATCACAGGCACAGCAAATGATAGCGTAACACCCTATGAGGGCGAATTTCGTCCAGGTTCTAACTTAGGTTACTTCCCACCCTGGACGGATGATGAACTAGCCACTATCGCAGCAGGTGACCGCACCGTAGGTGTGAGTGGAGTTGGAGTAAAAGCGATTCGACCAGCTATGTATGGCTCATTCGTGGATGAGTGGGGCTATGACTTCCGCTTGCCAAGCTTTGAGCATTATAGCAACTTAGGTCTGAACGACAACACCATGATTGTCGGTTTCCCATCGGATTCCCTACGGGATAAAAGCCGCTATTGTGAAACCGCGCAGTCCGAATTATTTGCCAATTTATACACCGATATTTGGGATAATGGTGAAAATGGCACCCCTATTAACGACGAAAATTACTACGCTGCTTATCTCTATGAGTTGATACGAGTTTACGGTGACTATATCCGTTTCTGGGAAATCTGGAACGAACCTGGCTTTGACTATACTGGACAGCGCGGCTGGAGACAACCTGGCGACCCTGTGGGCAACTGGTGGGATAGAGACCCAGACCCTTGCGAGTATAAGCTACGCGCACCGATTCAGCATTATGTGCGTTTGCTGCGTATTAGTTATGAAGTCATCAAAGCCGTTTCGCCTGAAGATTATGTAGTCGTATCAGGTACGGGTTATTTAAGCTTCTTAGATGCGGTATTACGAAATACAGATAATCCAGTAGATGGCTCGTCCACCTCGTCTTACCCGCTTAAAGGAGGTGCTTATTTCGATGTGATGGGCTTCCACTCTTATCCGCACTTCGATGGCACGACCAAGTATTACAGCGTAGAACAAGGAGGCTTTGTATACAATCGCCACTCCGATGCTGCCGCAGATGGCTTAATGCGCGTACGCGGCAATATGCAAGGTATTCTGGATAAATACGGCTATGATGGCAATACCTATCCAGAAAAACTATGGACGATAACCGAATGTAATATACCACGTCGCAACTTCAATGACTTTATAGGTGGCGACGAAGCACAGCGCAATTTTACCACCAAAGCATACATAGCAGCAGCTATAAACGGCTTTGTACAATTGCACATTTTCTCCCTAGCAGAACAAAAGTACCTAGACGATGCAAGCTTTGAGTTTGATTTGATGGGCTTATACGAGCGCGTACGGGAGAAAGAAATTGGTGAAGAAACGAAGACCGAAGCAGGTATCGCGTATAAAACAACCAGCGATATGCTCTTTGGTACGACATACGACCCGAACCGTACGGCAGCCATGAACCTACCAAATGGTATACGTGGTGGGGCATTCCGTGATGGTTTTGATAATTATATCTATGTACTTTGGGCAGAAACGCTTGTTGATAATTCAGAAGAAGCGAATAGAACCTATTCCTTCCCTGCTAACTTAAACATTGGCGATCTTTTTGAACGAAGATGGGATTATTCTGAAACGGGAATAGATCGCTTGATTTCATCGCAAAATATCGCGCTTACGGCTGATCCTATTTTCTTGTCGCCACAAGAGAATATTCTCAACTTTCCACAAGCAGCCTTCAATGTCGATACCACAGCAGGCTGCCCACCATTCACGGTGGCATTCCGCGACGTATCCGTTGATGCTCGTGATTGGAATTGGTCATTTGAAGGTGGTACGCCTAGTAGCTCGACGGAGCAAAACCCAACCGTGGTGTACGAAAACCCAGGCTTATTCGATGTGTCTCTCACTGTTTCCAATATATTAGGTGAACACACGTATAATTTCCAGCAATATATAGATGTAAAACAAACACAATCGGTAGACTTCGAAGTGGTGCAGAATGGCAACATGGTAGATATTGTATTGGATACACCACCTATTGAGTTTACCAGCTTCTACTGGGATTTTGGAAATGGAATTATGTTCCCGTCCTATAATCCTTCACATAACTACAATCAGAACGGTACGTTCGATATTACGCTAGTTCCATTAAGCTATGGCTGTCCTGGTGATACTATAGTGAAGACCATAACCATCTCACAGATGCCACAAGCTGCCTTCTCTACTAGAGAAGAAGCAAGTTGTATTCGTACGACGGTTTCCTTTATGAATAATTCATCAGGTGATCCTGAGACCTACCAATGGTTCTTCCCAGGTGGTATGCCTGACTATAGTGAGGACTTCGCGCCCTTTGTATCTTATGAAGAAGCAGGTGAATATGAAGTAACGCTAGTAGTTACTAATGAATTTGGAAGAGACACTACGCGTCAGATAGTAAGCGTAGACTCGGTGAGTCCAATGACAGATATTAATCTCTCGCTTTGTAGAGGTCAAAGTGTGGTAGTAAATGGCGTAGTGTATGACGAGAGCAATCCTTTTGGTACGGAAAGTATTCCGATAGGTGCAGAATGCGATAGCTTAATCAATGTACGCTTGAACTTTGATAGCGTCATTCGCAATGAGATTAATGAATCTTTGTGTAGTGGCGAATTCCGTGTGTATAATGGCACGGTCTATGATGAAGGAAATCCAAGCGGGGAGGAACGCTTGCAATCATCGGCAGGCTGTGATAGTTTGATTATGATAAA
Organism: Saprospiraceae bacterium; assembly: GCA_020629845.1. Classification (GTDB taxonomy): domain Bacteria; phylum Bacteroidota; class Bacteroidia; order Chitinophagales; family Saprospiraceae; genus JAAUTG01. The sequence goes on from JAHDCQ010000135.1 coordinate 8,672, forward strand.
CCTCAGCTTTGATGGTTCCCTTGCACTTAATTATGACCAAACCCTCTGTGCAGGAGAGTCCGTAGTCATAAATGGTACAACTTACGACCAGAATAACCCAAGCGGCACAGAGCGCATCACTACATCTAGTGGTTGTGATACCGTTTATAATGTCATGCTTTTCTTTGAGCGTAGTATCAGCACTTCTATAGAGCGCGATTTATGTTCTGGGGACTTCATAGAAGTAAATGGCATTCGCTACGATGAGAACAATCCATCGGGTACGCAACGACTTACTACTGTAAATGGTTGCGATAGCCTCATAGATGTCAGCTTAAGTTTCAATGGCAGTATCAATACTGAAATTCAACGTACGCTTTGTGCAGGCGAAAGTATTGTGGTAGATGGCACGACTTATGATGCCAACAACCCAAGCGGTATGGAAAATATCATGAGTGCTAGTGGTTGTGATAGTATCGTGACGATAGATTTGTCTTTCCAAAATGCTATCGAAACAAATCTTACAGAAACGCTCTGCTCTAATGAGTCTATAGATATTAATGGCGTGATGTATGACATTAATAATCCATCGGGTACGCAATTTTTTACCGCCATAAATGGCTGCGATAGTATTTTGAATGTCAATTTGAACTTTGAGAATGCAATGGTAAGTGCGATTACTGACACCTATTGCATCGGGCAAGAAGTAGAAATTGCAGGTATGATTTTTGATGCAGAAACACCATCAGGTACGCGCTTTTTGACCGCTACCAACGGCTGCGATAGCATCATCAATGTAGACTTGACGTTCCAAGAAGAAGTATATACTAATTTCTTCACTACGCTTTGTGCAGGCGATTTCATTACGGTGAATGGCACTACCTACAACATGGATAATCCAACTGGTAGAGAGCTGTTGCGCACCACAGGAGGTTGTGATAGTATCGTAGATATTAATTTATCATTTGAAGAATTTATAACTGAAAATCTTGATTTCCAATTATGTGCAGGAGAGTCCGTAGAAGTGAATGGAGAGACCTTTAATAGGGCAAATCCAAGCGGACAACAAAGCTTTACAGCAACAGATGGCTGCGATAGTCTACTCAACATCAACCTGACATTTATAGAAACAAAGATTAGCGAATACAGCGACTTACTGTGTAGTGGACAAGTAGTGACGATTAATGGCACGGTCTACGATAGCAATCGTCCAAGCGGGCAAGAGACGCTTATCAGTTCCGAAGGCTGTGATAGTATTGTAGTAGTGAATTTGACTTTTAAAGATGCTTTCACTTCTACTTTAGCTCGAACGCTTTGTATGGGTGATGTGCTAGAAGTCAATGGCACTACCTATAGCGAAAGCAATTCATCGGGTACAGAAATGTTTGTGACAGCAGATGGCTGCGATAGCCTTGTAGTGATAGATTTAAACTTTGTAAGTTCAGTAGAGGTAGATATCGTAGAAACGATTTGTTCTGAAGAATCCATGATTGTCAATGGCGTGCGCTACGATAGCTCAAATCCATCGGGTATAGAAGTTATTTCCTTAGCAAACGGTTGCGATAGTATCGTAAATGTGGATTTAAGCTTCCAGGATGTAATACAAGTAACCATTCTAGAAGAACTTTGTCCAGGCGAATTTTATGATATAAATGGTACCATCTATAATGAAACTAATCCAGTAGGAATTGAAATATTCAGAGGTGCGTCGGGCTGCGATAGCATGTATGTCGTCGGCTTAGATTATCCAGATGATAATGTTACCAATATCGCACGTACGGTATGTGCAGGTGAAGGCTTCGAGATTGCAGGTACTTACTATACCGAAACAGGGATGTACTCCCAAGTACTTACTGGTGAAATATCGGGCTGCGATAGTATTGTGAATTTGAACTTAAATGTGCTAGATGAAATCGCAGTAGAAAATCTAGTCATTCGCCCAGATTCGGCAGGTGTTAGAGGTGGTATTTCCTTAGATATAGTGGGTGGACTTCCGCCTTATGATTTGCTATGGGACAATGGTGAAACGGATACTGAAATTAGTAATCTTCCAGCAGGCACTTATACTTTAATTGTAATTGATGAAATTAGTTGCATCAGTACGTTTGAGTTCATTGTGCCATTTGTAGAAGGTAGTATAGATACAGAACCACTTGACGTGCAAGCTTTTGCGAGTCCAAATCCAGTAGAGGCAAATGATTATATTAATCTCCGTTTCTTTAGCAATAGAGATAATAATGCTCGTCTACGCTTAGTGGATATGTCAGGGCGTGTGATACTAGAACGCGATTACTTCCTACACTCAGGAACAATCAGAGAGCGAGTACGTGCGCCAAAACAGGCAGGCGTTTACTTCATTCAGCTTATACTAGAAGATGGAGAACAATTCTCCTTCCGACATGTGGTAAGCCCTAGCGTCTATCGCCCGAATGGGTAATTCAACTTCTCCGACAAACCCGCTTGTTCGTAGAGCAGGTGGATTTGTCGGAGCACCAAAATAAAATCAAACTTGTATAATATCCAAGGATTCTTAAAAATGTTACTCCTCTTCGAAGTAGGGTAAAATAGTAACTGCCGAGTGGTGCTCGGCACACGCTGTACTTTGCTTTACCTGAGCGGTTTGTACCAAGCACCGCTTGGTTTTTACAATCATCCTCTTTTTTCAAAAGCTCCTAAATCATAGTCTCTCTCTATAAGCATTTCACATTTTGAATTCGTAATTTTGATATTCAAGCACGTCAAAGTCTATCATTCACCATTCAAAATTTAGCATGTCCTACGAACAGCACAAGGTAAAATTAAGCAACAAATACCCAGCCATTTCGGATTTATACACAAAAGCCCAAAAGCGAATTCCAAAGGTGTCTTGGGAATATTTAGCCTCTGGTACAGGTGGTGAGGATTTGATAGATAGAAATAGAACGGCTTTTCAGAAAATTATTTTTTTACCGAAGTTTTGTAAAGGCGACTTTGATGCAAGTACAGAAACCATTCTTTTCGGACGGAAATATAATGCTCCTATCGGAGTTGCGCCTGTAGGCTTGACTGGGCTTATGTGGCCAAAAACGGAACACTATTTAGCAGCTTCCGCAAATCGTATGAAAATTTCTTATTCCCTTAGCACCTTAGCACCTTAGCAACAGCAACGCCCGAAACCGTAGGAAAGCATGTAGGTGATATGGGCTGGTTTCAACTCTATCCACCCCAAGATTTTGAAATGACCAAATCTATTTTGGATAGAGCAAAAGCGGCAGGTTTTCATTTACTTATGATTACCGCAGATGTACCCGTTGCGAGCATAAGAGAGCGCACTAAGCGCGCAGGCTTAACGATGCCACCCAAAATAACGCCCAAAATGATTTGGGAAGGGATAAAACATCCCATTTGGTCGTATTACACCTTACTCAATGGACTTCCACGACTTCGCACTATCGAAAGCTATGCCAATAATAAAGACTTACAGCTCGTAAGTGGTTTTGTGAATAACCGCCTCGGTGGTACATTGGATTGGGAGTACTGCAAGCGGGTAAAAGAGTATTGGGGAGACGGGCCAGTTGTTTTAAAAGGTATTTTACATCCAGAAGATGCCGCTAAAGCGATAGAAATTGGCTTAGATGGCATAGGTGTTTCTAATCATGGTGCGCGTCAATTCAATGGCGCGCCTGCGGCTATTGAAGCACTTCCACCCATTGTAGAAGTCGTGAATGGAAAAGTGCCGATTATTTTTGATAGCGGCATTCGTACTGGCTTGGACATCATGCGGGCTATACGTATGGGCGCGGATTTTGTATTGGCTGGTCGGGCGTTTGTTGCTGCTGTAGCTGCTTTGGGGAAATACGGTGGCGATCATGCAGCACACATTTTGATAGATGATTTGAAAAATAATATGATGCAATTGGGCGCGGCAAATTTGGATGATGTACGTACTGCAGATTTGATGGAATAGAAGCGAGAAGAGAGCAATCGTTCTCTCTCTTCTCGCAGCTTTACGCTATGCCGCTATCATTTCATCAAAAGTCTCATAAGCCCTAGCAAAGCGATGGAGTACTTCATCCTTACCCAACAAAGCAGCCATATCATAAACCGAAGGACCTTTCAATGTACCTGAAACAGCTAGGCGGAAGATTTGCAAAATATCGCCCATTCGCAATTCATTATTTTCGATAAAGGCTTTTGTTTTTTCTTCTATAGTAGCCGCATCGAAGCTATCAATGCTATGCAGCAAAGATACTAAAGCCTCAAAATAGGAGCGCATTTCAGGCTTCCACTTTTTCTTCACGGGCTTGCGCTCATATTCGCGGATGTCCTCGAAGAAATAGTAGCCTTTGTCCCAAAATTCGGTCAGCAAACTCACGCGCTCTTTCATCATTCCACAGAAACTTTCCAAAAAAGCATCCGTTGGGTGATGTCCTTTGGATTGTATCAAAGGGCGAATCATGTTTGCCAATTCTGCATTATCCGAAGCAATGATATATTGCTGATTGAACCACTTGGCTTTATCAATATCAAAGCGCGCGCCTGCTTTTTGTATTTTCTCAGAATCAAAAACCTTTACTAACTCTTCTAGCGAGAAAATTTCCTGCTC
>JAHDCQ010000136.1 GCA_020629845.1 Saprospiraceae bacterium
AAGTAGCTGCTGACAATTTTGATTAATAATATTAAAGTATTCTTGTTGTTCTTCTAGGGTAAAGGATGTATCGAGAAGCAATTCCGAAAAGCCTATAATACTATTCATCGGCGTTCGGATTTCATGGGACATATTAGCCAAAAAGGCCGATTTGAGACGGTCACTTTCCTCGGCTTTCTTTTTAGCAGCTATCAGTTCTTGTTCCTTTTCTTTCTGTTTGGTAATATCCGTAGTTACAGCAAGTAAACCTGTGATTTTTTTGTTCTTGTCGAGAATCGGTTTTTTTATCGTCTCAAACCATTTATGTTTCCCTTCATTATTTATCAACTCAATAGGACGCGAAATAGTAGCCCCATGTTCCAACACTCTTTTGTCGTCCACTTCATAGTCCGCTGCTTGTTCTTTTGCTGTGCCTATTTCTATATCTGTTTTGCCATAAAAATCTTGTTTAGTTAAGTTTCTAGCTTTAGTCATCGCCCGATTTACAAAGTTGAATTGGCGATCTTTATTTTTAGTAAAAATGAGTTGTGGATTGATGTCAGTGATTTCTTGAAGGAAGTGATTAGAGGCTTCAATCTTGTCTTGGTAGCGTTTTAATTGCTGTTCATAATGACGTACGGTATAAATAACCAAGCCTATAATAATTAATACAACAATTAGATTGAAATAATCATACAAATCAAAACTCTGAAAGGCTCTATCACGCGTAATGATATAATAGCCCACACCTAAAATGATAAATTCTATTTTGTTGATAAGACTGATAATGGGAACTTCTAGGGAATAATTAATAATCATGAAGAAGGCAAACATCGTGAGCAAGCCTGCCGTCACATCAAGTCCAATAAAAGGGGAGCTAAAAATAGTGAGGTAAATAAAAGTAATCGCAATACCTATAAGAATTACTCCTTTATTAAAGCGAAAAACAATTAATAATAAAGCAGCTATTACTCCTTGTGAAAAAGACAAGCATGTCCAAGTATCACTTAATATGACTTCTAGAGTAGTGAGTACAAGCATTACCCAAAGGATAAATGATAATACCCCCATTAAAAAGCTTTGTTTATGTTCTGTTTGGTTGTCTTTTCCGAAATGCATCTGTATTGACTAGGCTTCTGATTCCCCATCAAATGTACCAATTCTTTTCTTGGAATACGGCTTTCGTAAAAATATTCCTTATTTTTTTACAGTAGCATTTGCTTTTGTGGGCTGTTTATGCAATTTTTTCAAATTCACAAACCTAGCTTTTTGCTTATAGAAACGCGTTTCTTCAGAGGCTACTATCAAACGATAATTATCTACAAAGTCAAGTGCTTCATACTGCGAGGCCAACACCCAAGCGGATAAGCCTTGTTGTTTTTTTCGCCCCCTTAGAAAATTAGTTCCCTCAAAATTATCGAAAATATATACACTAGTAGCAGACTTTGGCAGGAAGCCAAATAGCTTTTTATAATCGTATGCAAGTAGCGCGATACGCTGTTTATCGGGACTAATGGCCGCCGCTGTCACCACTCGATTTTTTAGATAAATACTATCGCGTAAAATAGCGACTTGTTTCCCTGCTTTGGCAGACAAGGTGTAATGCTTGGTGTAGTAATTGCCAACGGGCAATTTGTTTTTAGAAAATAGATGCAACTGCCCATCGTGCCAAAAAAAGCCCTCCATATCAAAGTTGCGCGCTGCCCGAACGGGGGGGAAAGCTTTTTGGTCAGGATAGCGATATTGGATAGAATCAAGATATTCCGTGCTGGGATTATAGATGTAAATTTTCAAGTTCTTTCGAGCATTCTTATTATTTCCGACATCGCCAATGTAAATATTGCCTGTATCGTCGTAGCTTAGTTCTTCCCAATCTACATGCTTGATGGGAAGTTGTACTTTCTTTTTCAGTTCACCTTCATCATTAGTAAGATAAAGGATGGGTTTGTCGCCACTATCATTGTGCCACCAAATACTATCCGCGCTGGCATAAAGCACCCCTGAGGCTTCTTCCAACTCGGTAGGCAATAAAAACTTAGATTGTGCTTGTGTAAGGCAGGCAAATAATAGCCCTAACACAACGACTAAAAACGACTTATGATTCATATTTCTGAAATAATCATCGCAAACGCGATAGACCTGCCTTTGCTTTCTGGTGCAGCCCAAACCGATGTTCACTCGGGCGAATGGAGAGGCATTCGTTGAATGCTTTTCGAGCAGCATCACGCTTCCCTTGTAGCTCGTAAATTACGCCCTGCTCTAAAGCAGCACGGCAGGCAAAATACCAACTAGCATTGCGCCCTAGATTAATCGTTTGCTGATAGTGGACGAGAGCCGCACCATAGTCCTGTAATTTATGCGTAATGCGTCCTAAGAAATAAGTATACTCTAGTTTGGCTTTTTCTGAAGGCATAGCACTGGCAGAGGTTGCTTGTAGTTCTGCATAGGCACGTTGATAATAGCCACCATCGAAGAGTAGGCGCGCTTTCAAAACAGTAGGGTGTGGTTGCTCTTTCGAGTTGGCTTCCTTCAATGCACTTTTATCATTATCCATGAAGTCATAGCCATAGCGTTGCACCTTCTGCATATAGAGGCGATAGCTATCGGGTTGCCCTTGCACTAGTGAAAACCACGCTAAGTGCCGATAGCATTCTTTGATATAATTTCTGCCTTTAAAGTCCTGAATGTACTTATTTAAATATACACTAGCATCATTATCTAGGCGGCGCAGTTTAGCTTGTCCTAGCATAAAGTCGAGGTAGGAGTAGGGAAAATATTGCTTATGCTGCGAACGGGTTTTCAGAATTTGAATAGCTTGATCATTCCGTCCCGTTTTCATAGCTACGGTAGCCCGCACAAAGGCAGACATAGGGTCTTTTTTCTGACGGAGGCTACTGTTTTGCATAATACTCCAAGCTTGCTCACCTTCATTGCCAAAGTAGAGCATTACATAGGCATAAAGGATATAGGTCTCGTCTTCAAATACAAAATCGTTGCGCTTTGCATAGCGAATAACAGCTTCTAGCTCCCGCTGTCCTTGTTCGAAGGTTCCCTCTAGGCTCGTGACCCACGAAATGATGCGCTTATAGTTGTCGGGGATGGTACTGACCATAGCATGTAGCATGCCCAAATCTTTCTGGTTGGCGATGAAATTGGGGTATTTGTTGGCATTGCGTTCTAGGAGTTTAAAGGCTTTATTAATTTCGGTAAGGGTGCTGTAATAATCTCCGAATTTCAGACTGGCTAATGCCCAATGCAGGCGAATATCGGCTTGTAGATATAGATAATAAGGCGATTTATTATCTCCATTTCGGATGGCATTGAGTCGTCGTTCTTTATTGGGGTAGAGCCGATTGTAATCGCTCTGATTTTCATTGAGGTAAATAGTGAAGAAGTCAATATAGTCTTCGAGATGATGGATGATGAGGTTGCTAGGTTCTTGGAGTTTGAGTTGTGCAATACTAGCGCGGGCTTCCTGAAAGCGGAGTTCTACTATCTGGTTATAGGCTTGACGGGCAGTAGGCGAATACTCAAAAAAGTTTGCCCAAAGCACATTTGCCCAAAGTGTCGCTATCAGGATGATTGCTATTCTCATGAAATTCAAGTTGTGCAACAATTTGGTATTAGGCAAATATTTGTCCTAATACCCAAATATTAATCCGTCTTTCGGTTCAAGCCCAATGCCCGCAGCACCAAGCGTGGAAGTGATTTCTTTGGATCGCGTCCTTTCAAATTGATATACCAACCTATCTTTTTCGCTACTGGCACTTTATAGGTCTGCACAAATTCTATCAGCACCCCATCAGGGTCTTCGATATAAGTAAATCGCCCTGCGGCATCGCCCATGTCAAAATGCCCACTATCTACCGTGAATGGATAACCCAGCTCTGTCGCTTTTTTCCCGATATTATCCATACCATTCACATCAAAGCAAAGATGGATGAAGCCAGGGTCGCCCCAGATACGCCCTTCATAAATGCGACGCGGCTCACGGTCGAGAGCTTGCACGAGTTCTATTTCACTAGCTCCTAGCAAAGGCGCGAACGCTCCTTGTCGTGGCTTGGAATGGCGCAGTAGCACCCTCCGAAAACGCCCACTACCACCTGGTATTGCATTCCAAGCATCGTAGGCATCGGTCTCGTCATAAATGACCGTATCATAGCCTAATAGTTCTTGATAAATAGGCAAGGAACGCGCTATATCACTTGAGCCAATTATTACACCATATACGCCGCCCATAGGCGTGCGCTTTTTCTGAAACCAATTGTCTGATTGTACGACTTGGAAGGTATTCTCATAAGGGTCGCGGAAGTAATAAGTGGGCCGACCATCGGGCGTATTATGCACCTCAGTAAGTAGATTTACGCCATTTTGCTGGTGCATTTTATAGCTCGTATACACATCGTAGCTTTTTAATTTACCTGCAAAAATACCTAAATCCCCCAATTGCAATTCAAAGCTTGCCGATTCTGGCTGGTGCCCTTTATGCTGCCAAATCTCGAAGCCCCCACCACCATTCATATTCAAGGCAAGTATCGCATATCGTTTGCACACTTCGCCATTCGTATGTGGTAACATGAGTTCCGCCAGGGCTTCCTCGATAAAAATCGGTACATCTGCACCAATATTTTTCCGATACCATGCCCAAGCTGCATCTGCATCGTGTTGCCCAATCCCTAATTGCTGTATGCCACTTATTACGTAATCCATCTGTAGAGTGATGAATGATAAGTTATGAGTTATGAGTAATAAGTTATCATTAAACTCATCATTCATAACCCATAACTCATCACTTTAAAAGAATGCTGCTTCTGCAATTCGCTCCTTATAGTAGCCGTTTTTCAACTTGTCGCCTACTTCGCGGAACGCTTGTAAAGTAATATCTATATCTTCATCGGTATGTGCTGCTGTTGGAATCAGGCGCAATAGAATCATGCCCTTCGGTATTACAGGATACACTACTACCGAGCAGAAAATATTGTAGGTTTCGCGCATGTCCAAAGTCAATTGCACCGCTTCTTCTACGCCTCCTTTCATGTATACAGGCGTTACACAACTATCGCAATCGCCAATATCGAAACCAGCATCACGCAAGCCTTTTTGTAGCTTATTGACATTGTGCCATAGTTTTTCGCGCAATTCTGGCATGGTACGTACCATATCTAATCGTTTCAATGCACCAATTACGATAGGCATTGGTAACGATTTTGCATAAATCTGCGAACGCATGTGATATTTCAAGTACTTAATAATGGCTGCATCGCTGGAAATGAATGCCCCGATACTTGCCATTGACTTTGCAAAGGTGCTGAAGTATAAATCAATCTCATCTTGTACGCCTTGTGCCTCGCCTGCGCCTGCGCCCGTTTCGCCTAAGCAACCGAAGCCGTGTGCATCATCTACCAAAAGACGGAAATTGTACTCTTTCTTAAAGGCTACTATTTCTTTCAGAATGCCTTGCTTACCGCGCATTCCGAATACGCCTTCTGAAATCACTAAGATAGCACCACCTGACTTTTCCGCTGCTACCTGTGCGCGCTTGATTTGCTTTTCGAAGCTTACTATATCATTATGCTCAAATGGCAAACGCTTGCCCAAATGCATTCGGATACCGTCATAAATGCAAGCGTGGCAATCTTTGTCGTATACCACCACATCGCGACGATCAAGACAAGCATCTACGATGGACATGATGCCTTGATAGCCAAAATTGAGCAAAAAGGTTTTTTCTTTCCCTACGAATTCCGATAATTCATTCTCCAGTTGTGCGTGGTATTTGGTTTGTCCCGTCATCATCCGCGAACCCATTGGGTAAGCTAGTCCCCATTCCTTTGCTGCCTCTGCGTCTACCTTCCGTACTTCGGGGTGGTTAGCTAGACCTAAATAGCTGTTGATACTCCACACGATGCGCTCTTTGCCTTTAAACATCATTCGGCTACCTAGTTCCCCTTCCAATTCTGGATAAAAAAAGTAGTCTTCTGTTTTTTCATTAGCAAACTGCCCTAATGGGCCAGGTGCTTTCATCAACTTATCGAATAAATCTACCATAATTCAATATTTGGTATAAGTAAATGTAAACTCATAAATGGACGTTGGTACAGTATTTTATTAAGTCACTTACTATCCCAAACATCCCATTTGTAGAAAACTCGTCCTCAAAATGAGTGCGCAAAGATATAAACTTCGTTTTGTTTTTTAGCATCTTGTAAAGTTGCTACTTCAAAGGAATGTAAAAGCTGCTATTATAATACCAATCCACATCCAAAAGTGGCATTATTCTGGAGTGCTTTTTTCCTTAGACTTCGTTATTTTTCATAGCCAGCTAAAAGGATGCCGAATAAAAATGCCTTGCCCAAGAAAAAAATGACTCTTTGGGAAAACTTTAAGTACAAGTACAAGCGCAAATACAAGCTTATAAAATTGAACTTGCGCTTTAATGGTACTGACTGCGCCAGCTTAGGAATGATGTTCTAAGATAAAAAACAACTCAGCAACTTTACAACTTCACATTTTATGTTTGCGTTTGTATATTATCTGCTGCCCCTGTTTTTCGGAATAAAAAATATAAACCAATTAATATAAATGGAATGCTCAATAACTGCCCGGTGCTTAATATATCTCCGAATGCTGACTCAAAACCACCCTGACTGCGCTTAAAAAATTCTAGCACAAAACGCACACTAAACATTAGCACAAAAAACATCCCAAATAAACGACCGAGGTGCTTACGTGCATCTGTTTTCCAGTACATATAATAGAGTATCCAAAAAATAAAAAAGTAGGCAATCGCCTCATAAAGCTGTACGGGATGCCGAGCAAAATCTTCACCCAATTGTCGGAAGATGAAGCCCCAAGCTACATCTGTTTCACTACCTACAATTTCAGAGTTCATCAAATTGCCAATACGAATGAAGGAACAGGCCAAGGCCGTCGGTACTAGTACACGGTCGAGAATCCAAAGCATAGGTTTCTTGGAAATACGCTTAGAAAATAGCCACATGGCGACTAAAATGCCCAACGCGCCACCATGACTTGCTAAGCCCAGAAAACCTGTGAATTGGAATTCGGGTTCAAACTTGACAGGCAGAAACATCTCTAGCGGATGTTGGCTAAAATATTCCCAATCGTAGAAAAGACAATGTCCTAAACGCGCACCGATTATGGTCGCTAATACCAAATACATCAGTAAACTATCGAGCCATTCGTAGGGGATATTTTCCCGCTTGAAAAAGTTTTTCATAATAAAAAAGCCAATCGCAAAGCCTGCCACAAAGCACAAGCTATACCAACGAAGCGAAAAGCCGCCAAAGCCAACGATTTCAGGACTTGGATTCCAGTCTATAAACCAGATCATAGTGTTGTATTTAGATTTTTAGTATTAGGATTTGAATAAGGGAATCGGCAAAAAATAACCTACCCGTTTGTCTTGTTCTTTTTCCAGACAGCTTCGTTGCTCATCAGTTACAGAACCAGCTATGCGCCTTCTTCGCGCCTTACTGCCTGAAAAAATAACGAACCCAAACTATGGGTAGGTTATTTCTTGCCGATTCCCTAAAGTTTTAAAACTACCAAAATTTTGCATCTAACATTAGCTTGAAAGCAATAGCTGCTGCTACCACCGATACCAATAACGTCCAATGTCGTTGCTGTATTTTTAGCACATTCATTACCACATAAGCCACACTAAGGACAATTGCCACAATGATAAGTTGCCCTACTTCTACCCCTATATTGAATGCCAATAGGGGCTGCAATATAGATTCACCTTCTAGCATCATAGAGCGAAAAAAATTAGAAAATCCCAAACCATGAATAAAGCCAAAAAAGAGCGCGAGTAAATAATTCCATGATACTTTGCGTGGCTGTTCTGACTTTGGCAAGATATTGAAAATTGCTGTTGCAATAATCGTAACAGGAATTAAAAATTCAATAATCGGCGCAGGAAATACCACTATCTCCGCTGCTGCCAAGGCCAACGTAACAGAATGCCCAATGGTGAAAGCAGTAACTAAAATAGCGACCTCTTTCCATTGCGCGAAGCGGTACACCGCACATAAGGCAACGATAAATAGGATATGGTCATAAGCATTCAGGTCAGCAATATGCTCTAACCCCAGTTGGAAATATGTTTGGAATAAGGACATGCGTTTCTATACTTTACAATGTACTATTAGAGCAAAGGTATCAGGTTCTCTGACAATTTTGGTGATGAATCAAGCCTGATTTTTGTAAAAGTTCGACCGTTCCTAACTCATTTTTCAAAAATCAGGCTTGACCACCAAAATTGTCAGAGAACGAGGTATCAAAATCAGACGGCAGAAATATATCTTTTATCTTTGGTTCATGGAATATTTTAGCGAAACAAAGACTTTTAGGCACCAGGGTGAAAAGTGTGGGTCGTTATTTTTTCTTACTCCAATGGAACGCGTTCCATTGGAATGAAAGGATTTCCGCTAAAATGTTTGAAGAGCCTTCTCTTTAAGGGTTGATGCACTAAGTTCTGAAAGCTTAGCAAAGCTTATTTTTTACTCTACAAAAAGCTTGAAATGCCCACGCGTTTGTTCATGAAAAATAGATAGAATATAAACCGCCTGCGGCCAACCTATGGTAGAAATAGCTTTGGAAGTAGTAGCTCTATTTTGCTGTACTATTATGCGCCCATGTACATCATAAATAACAAATTGATAAGGCTGCTGAGTCAGGTTTTGGATGTGAATCTGTCCATTGCTTGTATAGGCTTTAAAGTCTTCGCTGGGCAAGGTTTTATCTAGATTGGTCATCGTGGAATCAGGCGCAACTTGCCAAGAAGTAGTAAAAAAACTAAGCCCACCACGCTCATGTCCTGTGACGATATCTATGTAGCCGTCACTATTTAAGTCCGCAGCCGCGAGCTGTAAATTATGTCCGTATTGAGCCGATAATAGAGCTTGTTCGGCTTGTACAAAAGCCTCTGTATCTAGATTAGTATATTGCTGAACGCCCCCTGCTTCTGTAGCTAATAATACCACGCTTTCTGCTTTAGTAGGTAATACATAAGGTGCGCTATTCCCTTGCAATGAACCAATTGTACGCGCATCCAATTCGCCCCAAAAATTATTATTTTCAAGGGCAAAAGCATCAGGATTGAAGGCGGGATTTTCGGCGGTGCCGATATTTTTAAAGTAATTAACATTGCCGCTATACTCTCCTGTAAGTAAATCGAGTAGCCCGTCGCCATCCACATCAGTAAAATGGGGCGTACTACGCTGCCCAATCGGAAAATCTACTGAATGTAGGTTCATCCAATGCTCTTCTATTGTTTGAAAATCCATCGCTTCGCCAGCCGCCGCCATATTTTCTGCATAGAAGAATATGCCTATTGCTGTGCCAAAGACCAAATCTAAATCGCCATCCGTATCCAAATCTGCAAAGGTAGGTGTGAATAACCAATGCTCCGAAGCACTTATACCAAGCCAATCGTCGTCCGTGAGTTCGAAGGCAGGTTCGGTAGTCGTGCCTACGTTTAGGCAAAGAATAAGCCGTCCGTCGCGTCCGCCACCGCCTGTGAAATAGCCATAATTGCCTACTACCAAATCGAGTAAACCATCCCCATTCACATCTGCAATTGCAGGATGCGTAGCTGCGCCAAAATCAATCATGTCTTTCCCTAAAAATTGCGTTTCTTGAAAAGCAAATCGCATCCTTTCCTCACCTATATTTTTATAGAAATGCGTTACGTGAATATTTTCTGAATTGAATAATTGCGGACTTGCCAAGACATCTTTTTTGCCATCCATGTCCACATCTAGTATGGAGAGATAGGGTGTATATTGAATTTCAAAGGGGCGATCATAAGCAGGGAAATTACTTTGCAGTTCGCTAATGTGTGCCGTATCATTTGTGCCATTATTGAGCAATAGCGATACAAAGGGCGTGGATAAATCGGAGACTAATAAATCTTGTAGACCATTATTATCATAGTCCAATAAACTTAAGGTCGAATTGCCATGTACTTTTTCGTTGCCTAATCCACTTGCACATTCACCAGCTACTTCTGAAAGCACAATGCCGTTGCCACTTTCGTAGATGCCACCCCAGCAATTATGCTGCAAATCAAATAGTAAGGTATCCACTCCAAAGCCAGCTTCTACACTTTGGTTTTGGTAAAAATCCAAGTAGCCCGGACTTGCGCCATAGGTCAAAATATCAATATCGCCATCATTATCCACATCGCCAATAGCTGGAATTTCGCCTGCGGTAATGTAGATATTACCATAATATTCTTCCGTAGTATATACTGCCTGCGCAAATTGGAATTCTGAGAAAAGATACCGCTCAAAGTGAAGCAAATCATTTTCCCAATAGCCTTCGTATACTATTAAACCAGGGGTGTTACCATCAAAAGCGTACGCAAAAATATCGGCTGCCCCATCTTGATTAAAGTCATGTAGAAATGCCCAAGATTCTAGTTCAGGAAAATGCGTGGTGAGTTTTTCCTCCCACATCCAATTGCCATTTTGCCAAGTGAAGGCAAGGTGTTTTTTGGCAGCATAATCGAAGACATATAAATCGGGCGTTTCATCTGTATTCAAATGTGCTGATGAATATTGTGGGTTGTTGAGTCCACCGCATTGGGGCATGCGTAGCGTACTTCCGTTTTGATGGAAAGGAATATCTAATCGTTCTAAGTTTTGTGCAGCAGTATAAGATAGATTAAGCAATACCATCAAAGCTGACACCAAGAAGTGTTTCATATCCATGACATATTATACCAATCCACATCCAAAAGTTGCATTATTCTGGAGTGCTTTTTTCCTTAGACTTCGTTATTTTTCGTTACCAGCCAAAAGGATGCCAAAGAAAAATGCCTTGTCTAAGAAAAAAATCACTATCCAGCTTAATACAACTTTTGAACATGGATTGGTATTAATTCCTCAAAACCCAAAGTAAAGGATAAATCGTCGATTATTTTTCTTGAATCATCGAAGCAAGTCGCCAAAAGTGTGCGGCATCACACATCTTTGAAGCGTTCGTTCAATAATACATCAAAATTAGAATACAGTAATGGAAACGCAAATCACATATTCGGAAGAAAAAACATGGGGTGCATTGACACATGCTTTAGGTTTAGCAGGTGGTATCGTACCTTTTGGCAATATACTCGGCCCACTTATGATGTGGATGCTGAAGAAAGAAGAATCGAGCTTTGTAGATGAAAATGGCAAATCGGCACTGAACTTTCAGATTAGTTTTAGCATCTATTATATCGTATTAATCGCTGCCTTTGTGCCTATGCTTATTGGTACGGGTATAGCGGTCGGGGAATTTAACTATCCAGAGGCATCTATGGGCATACCGTTTATACTGATAGGCTTAATCATCATACTGGCTATTCTGCAATTTATATTCATTATTATCGCTATTCTCAGAAGTGCGAATGGAGAAGTGTTCCGCTATCCATTGAGTATGCGCTTTTTGAGATAGGGAATAGTAGAAGTAGAGCTTTTTAGAAAAGCTCTACTCCTGTTGCCTCCTTCTAACAGTTACCAAAATACCGTATAAATAACCGCCAAAATACCCACAATCAAGATACTTGCTAGATTGAAAGTAGTACTCGTACTGAAAAGTCCTTTGTCCAATTCGACGGCTTTCTCACTGTTGTGCTGACTTGTGAATAGCGAAGTCAGGATAATAATAGTAGAAAGAATCAAGAAGCTAATGCCCATTCTATCCAAGAAAGGCAAATCAGGCAACATAGCTTTCAAGCCTAAGGAGAGTGGAATCGCTACAATAATAGCTGCTAATACGCCTTGTGTATTGGTGCGCTTCCAGAAAATACCCAATAAGAAAACCGCTAGAATAGCAGGGCTGATATAGCCCGTGTATTCCTGAATAAACTGGAAGACTTGCCCCAAATCACTCAAAAATGGTGCCATCAAAATACCAATTACAATGGCTACTACTGACGCAATACGCCCAATGGTAACAAGCTGTTTTTCAGAAGCATTGCGCCCGAATAGTGGCTTATGAATATCAAGGGTATAAATGGTAGCAGTACTATTCACCATAGAACTAATAGATGAACCAATGGCCGCTACTAATGCCGCTACCGCAATACCTTTCAGTCCAGTACCTACATAATTATTCAATACCCAGGGATAGGCTTCATCGGCCTTGCCTATATCTGCATTCAAAGCAAATGCCGCAATACCTGGAATCACGACGATAAATGGCATAAACAACTTTAAGAAAGCGGCAAATGCCATCCCTTTTTGTGCTTCGCGGATGTTTTTAGCTGCCAACGCTCGCTGAATAATATACTGATTGAAGCCCCAATAGTAGAGATTCGCTATCCACATACCACCTATAAGTACCCCGATACCTGGCAGTAACGCGTAGGCGGATTCTTGCTCGCCTGTTTCAAGATTCGTGAAGGTGGCATCTTTGGTGAAAATCATATCGAATTTTTCAGGTACGCGCTGATAGAGTTCTTGCAGCCCCGCTAACACGCCTCCGCCTTCACTTAGCGCATTGAGTATAGCCACAGAAGCGATGGTTCCTCCTAATACTAGTACGATTACTTGTATCACATCTGTCCAAACTACGGCTTTCAAGCCTCCAAAAATAGAAAAGGTAGCTGAATAAATAGCTAAACCGACGATGCCCCACATCAAAGGCACACCAATAATATTTTTCATGGCCAAACTACCTAGATAAAACAAGGAAGTGATATTAACAAATACAAACAACAGCACCCAAAAGATAGCCATGCCTGTACGCACGCGTCCATCGAAGCGTTGCTCTAAGAATTCGGGTATCGTGGAAATATTATTTTTTAGAAAAACGGGCAGTAAGAATTTTGCTACCACTAGTAAAGTCGCGGCAGCCATCAATTCGTAAGTAGAAATGGCAAGTCCGATAGCAAAGCCTGAGCCTGCCATTCCAATCATTTGCTCTGCGGAAATGTTGGAAGCAATCAAAGAACCACCAACTGCCCACCAGGGTAAAGCACGGCTCGCCAAGAAATAATCCTTCGTATTGCTGGCTTTTTCTCGGTTGGCAATCCAAACTCCAAAGCCCATCATCAGGAGTAGATAACCGATAAAAATGGAAAGGTCGAGTGTAGAAAAATTCATATGTAGATGTGAGATTTTAAGATGTCAGATGTGAGACTGCCTGATAGTGCATAGCAGCCCAAATCTAGTAAATAACAATGAGTGAATACCGAATGAGTGAATACT
>JAHDCQ010000137.1 GCA_020629845.1 Saprospiraceae bacterium
AAAAAAGCCCGCGCTCACGCACGGGCTTACACTAGCGAATAATACTACCCACATTCCGAGTGGCCGCAGCTTTTGCACATCAGACAGCCTTCTTTGTAGATTAAGCCATCTGGGTCACCGCAGCTTTGGCAGGTTTGCTTAGCAGCTTTCGTGCCATCAGGAATGAATTTTTTTAAGGCGCGTGCTACGCCATTTTTCCAGGAGTTGATATATTGTTCTTCTGCATTCAGGCTCGATACCATTTCCACTACATAGTGCAGCGGCATGCCGTGACGCAAGACACCTGAAATCAGTTTGGCATAGTTCCAGTATTCCTTTTTGAAGGAGCGCGATAAGCCTTCTATCGTCACGCGATAGCCCGCTTTGTCGTGGAATTGGAAGTCGTAGCAGCGTTCGCCATGCTCGTCTTCGCCTTTTATCACATAGCCTTTGTTCACATAGTCAGGCAGATTAAAGGTGTCTACTGCACGCCCTGTGAAAATCTCATAAGGGCGATCATCCAAAATCCCCACTACTGCTATCCACGACTCATTATCGTTGCGAAAACGCACTACAGAAGCCTCCAACTTTTGAGGACGCTTCGGCGCGAAAGTCTCGGCAAATACCTTACTGCGATCATCGGCTTTCGTACCTGTATCATCCGAAGCTACCAAGACACCCGAGCGTGAACCATCGCGATAAATGGTACAGCCTTTACAACCCGCTTCCCAAGCCGCTTCGTAGATTTGGCGCACCATATCCACCGTCGTTTCATTTGGCACATTCACCGTCACACTGATGGAGTGATCTACCCATTTCTGGATAGCTCCTTGCATTTTTACTTTTTGCACCCAATCAATATCATTAGCCGTTGCTTTGTAGTAAGGCGATTGCTCGATGATAGTTTGCAATTGGTCTTCGGGTAGTTTTTTCACCACTTCCACATCATGTCCGTTGGCTGCTAGCCAATCCATAAATTTGTGGTGGAAGACATGGTATTCTTCCCAGTGGTCACCCACTTCATCTACGAAGGTAGCGTTCACATCTTGGTCGTTCGGATTCACCTTGCGCCGACGCTTATAGCTTACCATAAATACCGGCTCAATACCTGAACTCGTCTGTGCCATGAGGCTCGTTGTACCCGTCGGTGCGATGGTCAGTAGCGCGATATTGCGACGACCGTGACGTAACATATCCGCATAAAGCGCAGGCTCAGCCGTTTTGATGCGCTGAATGAATGGATTGTTCACTTCGCGTGTCGCTTCATAAATGGGGAAGCCGCCACGTTCTTTTGCCATTGTCACAGAGGAGCGATAAGCATTCAAAGCCAGCGTTTGATGCACCTTCACAGAGAACGCAATGCCTTCATCGCTGCCATATTGGATGCCCATAGCCGCCAACATATCGCCTTCTGCAGTGATGCCTACGCCTGTGCGTCGTCCTTCTTCGCAAGTCTTTTTTATTTTTTGCCAAAGCTTGCGCTCTACCATTTTGATTTCTTGCTCCTCTGGGTCTTTGCTTACTTTATTTAGAATGAGGTCAATTTTTTCCAATTCCAAATCAATAATATCATCCATAATGCGCTGCGCGTACTGCACATGCTGGCTGAATTTATCGAAATTGAAAGTCGCTTCCTTTGTAAATGGCTTTTCTACATAGCTGAATAGGTTGATAGCCAACAGCCTGCAACTATCATATGGGCAAAGGGGAATTTCGCCGCAATTTAACTGATTGAGATATAAGAATTTTTCCTTTCCACCTTTGGTAGCTGTCTTCCAGCCGCCTGCAAAATAATTGTGATGCTCATCTACTGTGCCTGAATAGACATCTTCATAGCCATCAAACGCAACGGACACTACGCGATGATTGTGGAATTGTGCTTTTTCTTTTAAAATATTCCAAGAAGGAAAACCATATTTTGTACGTAAGCGATAGGAAACGCCTTGTTCTTTACAAGCGATTTCCCATTCTTTTTGCAAGGGAATTCTGCCCAATTCATAGCGTAGTTTGGTGAAAACATCCAGTTGTTTTGTTTTGGTGACTATCGCTTTTTCGGCATAAGTAGTATTCAAGGATTCGATACGTTTGCCCTGAATCGCTGCATTTTCATTCAGATTCTTATTGACGCAAGCAAAGGAACAATAGGCGATTTCCCGACGATGGTATTCCGCCCAAAATGCTTTGCCACACTTTTCGCAGTTTTTTTCTACCCATACGCGATTGTTTTCGACTTTAGCAGTGTAGCCTTGTTCTTTTGCAGCCAAATAAGTGCGTAGTACGCGTGGGTCTTGATGGATATAGCTAAAGTTCAAAGCTTCGGCAGCTAGAATAGATAGCTCTTTTACTGACTCAAAAGCTGCTTGGCGAAAGTTTGAAAAACTCTTTGGTAAGTTGTTTTTAGCTGCAAACTCTATCCATTCTTGCTTCGAAAAACGCCTGCCTAAAGTAGCGGTTAGTTCAATGGCTTTTGCTAATATTTCTTCATTAGAAATAGGGAGTGCATTACCATTTTTCAAGCCACTTGTCGCTTCCGACATCTTTGCACTATATGCTTCAAATCGCGCTGCATCTGCTTTGATTTTGAATATTGGGTTATTCTCACCGCGCATTTCTTTACTATGCAACTCATTATGCGCTTCCGCAGTCATGATTTCTAAATTATCAGGCGCGTTATTCAGGCTATTTCTATCGCGGTGATGCACTACTTCGCCTTTCTTCAATACGGTATTGTAGAAAAATTCCGCAATCAAGCGATGCTCTGATTTATTGCCCTGAAACTGCCCTGCATTGAGCCACCAATAATCGTTTTTCGTTTTATTTGCTTCTTGTACAATTGGTGCTTGATATTTGGAAAGAATCATCAAGCTATCCCCTGTTTTTAGGTCTTTGAGTTGCTTGTATTCGCCATTTTTTAGTCGAAATTTATGATTTTCTGTGGCACGAATCGTTAAGCCATCTTCTAGCGTTAGTTTAAAGATTTTCTTTTTGCGTCCTGTTACACGCGGATTACGCATCGTTTTCACGACTACTTTTCCTTGTTTATCTAAGCAATAAACAGGGACATCTTTTCCTTCTTTTGCTAACTGACCAATAGACACATGATGTCTACCGTCTGCAACTGCTACTAGTGTTTCAGCCGTTAGGCACGGATTCGTAGAAATTGTCTTATAGCCCAAGTCAGCATAGCAATCTGGCACTGATTCGCGGATGATAGTATCCCAAAATAGTACACCTGGCTCTGCGGATTTCCATGCATTGTGGATGATTTTATTCCAAATTTGACTGGCATCCACCTCTTTTCGCATCTTTGGATTATCCGATTCTACAGGGAATTGCTGCACATAAGTTTTGCCTGACATGGCTGCTTTCATAAAAGCATCATCTATGCGTACCGATACGTTCGCGCCTGTGATTTTGCCTTGTTCTAGCTTGGCATCTATAAAGCTTTCTGCATCGGGGTGGCGCGATGAAATGGAAAGCATCAATGCTCCACGGCGACCATCTTGTGCTACTTCGCGGGTGCAATTGGAATAGCGTTCCATAAATGGCACTATGCCTGTAGAAGACAAGGCACTATTCATCACAGGGCTTCCTTTTGGGCGAATATGCGAGAGGTCGTGTCCCACACCACCACGACGCTTCATGAGTTGTGCCTGTTCTTCATCCAAGCGGATAATACCCGCATAAGAATCTGCGCCATTGCCAATCACAAAGCAATTTGATAAGGACGACACCTGATGCCGATTTCCAATACCTGCCATAGGGCTACCTTGTGGCAAGATATAAGTGAAATCTTTCAACAATTCATACACCTCTTGCTCTGATAGTGGGTTGGGATATTTCTGCTCCACACGAGCAATCTCTCGTGCAATGCGGCGGTGCATCTGATCAGGATTAGATTCATAAATTTTGCCTTGCGAATCTTTGAGTGCGTATTTATTTACCCACACATTGGCGGCCAATTCATCGCCTTTGAAATATTCAATGGAAGCTTTTAAGGCTTCTTGGAAGGTATAAGTTTTTTCTGTTTCATTTGTTAATGTGCCAATAGACACGTCTTTTTTCAACACTACATCCATAGTCTAATAATAATTAATTTTAATCCAACATTTGGTTGGTGGAACTTACTTTGTTCTTGTTATAAATATATATTTGACATCCTACAGGCATAGCTATGCCCATAGAGTGCTTTGCTCTTATTTTTAGAAAATCGTTCTTTTATCCTACTGAGTTGTGTTTATACTATTACTTGTGTGTGTAGCTTTCAAATTTAAAGAAAAGCTAGTGGGATAGCTGAATATACAGTATGTAACTTTTGTGAATACAAATTTAGTATAAGAAACGAATGTTTGCAGATTGTGTTTTTAACATTTTGTGGAAAAAGTATTTATTTGGTTGAAAACCAATGGTTTTTAAGCGTGAAGAACTTTTGCACACTGTTGATAAGTTTTTGTGGAAAACTTTTTTTATTTATCATCAAATAGGCGATATAACTTAATTATTTGCTTTTGATTTAACTTATTTTTTTATTTACCTATATTATGTGTATTTTTACGCTATCTCAAATTACATATTAAATATAATTCGAGTATAACTATTTGAAATCCACTACAAATCCTTAGAAAATAATAGGTATATCTTGTTCCATTAATTCAATGTACAATGTTGCCTATCAATTATTTCCATACAATTCATAAATGAAACAAACATGAAACAGTACAACTTCTGTATTATTTTTCTTTTTGCAGTTTTTCATTTGAATGGACAAACTGCTTCATTTATCTCTTCTAATGGTGGTAGCTACAAGCCTGCACCTTCGCAATGTTTACCCTCTTCAGAACGCGCAGTAGCAGAGGCGAAAACCGCTGCTAATGTTGCCCTATTACAAGCACAAGGAAAACTGCCAACTGCCAATGAAAAACAGATAGTCCTATTCGAATGGCCACTGCGTCAGGCGGCTGGTTTTAATTACAATAGCTATTATGGTATCAGTAATTATGTGGATCATAATACGAATGTGCCCAATCAGTTAGAAGATTGGAACTGTGGTGTGCGTTCCTATGATCTTGCGGATGGATATAATCATCAAGGAATTGATATTTTTACTTGGCCATATTCTTGGTGTATGATGGACGACAATCAGGTGGAAGTAATAGCAGCCGCAGCAGGTACAATTATCTACAAAGATGATGGGAACTTTGATAGAAACTGTGGCTTTGGTAATGACCCTGCCAATGCTATTATCGTGCAACACGCAGATGGTTCGCGTGCTTGGTATTGGCATATGAAAAACGGGAGTGTCACCTCTAAAAATGTTGGGAATACAGTAGCCGCAGGCGAATATTTAGGCGTAGTAGCAAGCTCTGGGAGTTCAACGGGACCGCACTTGCACTTTGAGGTAGATTTAGGAAGTCCTAGTTTTGCCTTAATTGATCCTTATGCAGGGCCTTGTAATTCTTTGAATACGAGTTCTTGGTGGCTAAGCCAAAAGCCATATCGAGAACCAACGATTAACACGATAATGACGCATGATGCAGAACCCATATTCAATGCTTGTCCACAACCAGAGACAAAAAATATTTCTGATTGCTTCGAAGGTGGCGACTTAGCCTATTTTGCCGTTTATCTCCACGATCAGCAGATAAATGAACTGCTTGAAATCAGGATTTATCGTCCTGATGGTACATTGTACGTTAGTAATAGCTTAAATTCACCAAGTACATATAGTGCTTCTTGGTGGTGGTGGAGTTATTTTTTGCCTAACTCTAGTTATGGTACATGGCGATTTGAAGCGACTACTGTAGGGCAAACCGTAACGCATTATTTTGAATTATCTGAAAATTGTACACCAGTTGAAATCCAAGCATCTGCATTGCTCCAAGGCCCGCTTAGTGGTGGATTAATGGATACAGACTTATATGCGGCTGGAATGGTACCATTGATAGATTCCTATGGACTCGGTGAGAGCGTGACTAGTATGCCTAGCAATATTGTGGATTGGGTAAAATTAGAATTGCGCGATCCAGCGAACCCTGCTATCATCATGGGGACAAGAGCTTGTCTATTGCGAAATGATGGAGCTATCATTGATCCTAAAGACGGGAGTACTAGTGTGAAATTTTTAGGGATCACAACAACCTCAGGCTATGTAGCTGTTCGACACCGAAATCATTTAGGCATTATGACAAATAATGCTGTAACATTCTAATTTCAATCTTGAGTTCAAGCACTTCATACTATGAGTGCTTGAACTTGCTTTCCTTTTTGGCGTTCCTCTTACATGGCACTCATCGAATTTACAAATAAAGGAATCTACTGCCCGCAGGCAGATGCTTATATAGACCCCTGGAAGCCCGTTCGTCGCGCGCTCATTACACATGGTCATGCCGATCACTCGCGTTGGGGGAATAAGTATTATTTGTGTACCAATTCTGCGCGTCCTGTGATTGAATATCGCTTGGGTGCAATCAATATTGAGTCGGTAGCTTATGGTGAAACAGTGACGATGAATGGCGTGAAGATTTCCTTTCATCCTGCGGGACATATTATTGGTTCGGCGCAAATTCGATTAGAGTACAAAGGTGAAATCTGGGTCATTTCAGGCGATTATAAAGTCCAAAATGATGGTATTTCAGAAGCTTTTGAACCCGTGAAGTGCCACAACTTTATCACAGAATGTACTTTTGGTCTGCCTATTTATAAATGGAAACCACAGGCTGTTGTTGCAGATGAAATTAACACTTGGTGGCAGCAAAATAAAGAGCAAGGCAAAGTAAGTGTCATAGGCGTGTATGCGCTCGGAAAGGCGCAGCGTATCATTCATAGTGTAGATCATTCTATAGGAAAAGTGTATGCACATGGCGCGATTGAAAATACGAATGAAGTCATCCGAAAACAAGGTATTGCGCTGCCCACTACCATTAAAGCAGATGCTAAAGTGAATAAGCGCGATTATATCGGAAGCTTGGTCTTAGCTACGCCTGCTGCGATGCAATCGAATTGGATGCGTCGCTTTTCGCCTGTTTCTACAGCCCTTGCTTCGGGCTGGATGACGTTGCGTGGTACGCGTCGCCGTCGTTCGGTAGATAGAGGCTTCATTATGTCCGATCATGCGGATTGGGAAGGACTGAATAGTGCAATAAAAGCTACCGAAGCCGAGCGGGTATTCGTGACGCATGGCTCGACGAGCATTTTCAAACGCTGGCTCAATGAACAAGGCATTTGGGCAGCGGAAGTCAGCACGAAATTCGAGGGCGAAAGCTTGGATAGGGTAGAGGAAGAAGCCGAAGAATAACTAATTTTACCCCATGAAAAATAGCCATATCCGTCACTTACTCGAACTCCAATTAGGACTTTTCTGTATCAGTACATCGGGCGCGTTAGGGCGATATATTGAACTTGCTCCACCGCTAACAATATGGTGGCGAGCTTTGTGCGCGCTTTTTTTTCTAGGCGCGTATTGCTGGTGGAAAGGCTTTTCCTTTCGTTTTGATAATGCCAAACAAGCTCGCAGCATTTTCATAGCAGGCATATTGATGGCAGCGCATTGGATTTCTTATTTTTATGCCTTACAACTCTCCAATGTCGCGGTCGGGATGCTTTCCTTGATGACTTTTCCTGCCATGACCACGCTCCTAGAACCGATTTTATTAAAGACCAAATTTGAACCTATCCAACTACTTTTAGGTGTCATAGTACTGATTGGAATTTTCTTTCTTGTGCCTAGTTTTAGCCTCGATAATACCGTGACACAAGGCGCGCTTATGGGCTTATTGTCAGCTTTTGTGTATTCTGTAAGAAACATTCTCCTAAAAACGCAAGTCTCTGATTTTAATAGCTTTACGCTGGTGTTTTATCAAATGCTCGTGACAGTCGTTTTAGTATCTCCTGTACTATTTATCTACAGCTCGGAAGGCGTAGCAAACTATGCGTGGCAGTTGCTTTTTCTTGGCTTAGTGACCACTACTATTGGGCATAGCTTATTCTTGAATAGCTTTCGTCATTTTTCGGTAAGTACGGCGAGTATTATGGGCAGTATGCAGCCGATTTATGGCATTATGATTGCTATGTTTTTCCTACACGAATTTCCTAATGGGCGGAGTATTATTGGGGGTGTTCTTATTCTTATTACGGTGATTATTGCAAGTAGGCGGAAGTGAGTATTAAAGAAAAGTTTACGATTTTTTTATTAAGTAAATTTAAATATGTTAATTTGTCCATAAGTCAATATCCCACCCGATTTCTCTTTTTCTGAAATTGATTTTGTTGTATTTATCTATGGGAAGTCATGCCATAGATTGTCATTCTATTTATTCACGGGCTTAGTATCACGCACTAAGCAAGTAAAATCAATTTTCTCACATGCAGACTACTTTCTACTTAAAACAAGCTTGCTATACGGCAATGCTTATGTGTTTCATTTTTAGTGCAAATCTTTCTTTTGCAAATGCTCCCACTACATTGACTGGCTCGGATGCTTGTAGTATAGCAGTAACGGACATCACGAACACCTGCTCCACGGGCGATTTATCTTCAGCCACTAATGAAGGTACTTTACCCAACAACCCAGGCTGTGGAAACGGTGATTTTGTACGTACCTGCAGCGGTGGTTTTTCACCTTCTTCCAATTATGAAGATATTTGGTATCAAATAGATAATACGGTCAATTCGGATGAAGTTACTGTAGATATTACAGGACTCACAGGTGCAGAAGAAGTGATTGTTTTTCTATTCGATGCTTGTAATAGTCAATTGCCACATGGCAATGAAGCCAATTCTGTAACGAATCCGCCCGGTGGTGCTAATGCGGGCGATTGTGCCGTATTTAACTCCAGCAATACCTCTTTCACTTTCCATAATCTTACGGGCATTTCCCCGATTTATGTGCGCGTAATGCCTTATGTAAATGCCTCGAATTGTTCGGGTTTAGTGAATGCTTCTAACTTCATGGTATGTACTACTATACCACAACCCAATGATGAGTGTGGAAACGCCATTGACATCGCTACGAACAATGGTGGCGTGGCAAGCACAGGCAATTTAGAAGCAGCCGCAGCGGAAAATGGTGATGAAAGTGATTGTAGCAGCATGGCACTTGCAGGCGGTGATCTTTGGTATGTAGTGAATACGCCCAATTCGGCAAGCGCTTCTGACCAATTTGTGGTAGATTATACCATTTCAGGCGGTTCGGCTGGCGCGATGGTGATTGCTAAGTTATACACTTCTTGTTTCTTCGGTTTAGAAGCTTGTGAAGCCTTGACTTTAGATGGCGCGGGCATGGCAAGTACTAATTTTGGTGGCGAAACGCTTTTCAGAAATGCAGATTATTTTATTCAATTGATTTATGTAAGTGGTTCATTGAGTAATGTAACTTCTAGCGCGACCGTTTCACCTGAAAATAATAATTGCGAACACTTTAGTACTACCTTCCCAGGCTTCGATTTAGCGGATGATTCGGCGGTACTCAATCTTGCCTTCGCTACAGATAATGACCTTTGGTATCAAATTGACCACAGCTCTAATCAAAGTATTGAAATCAGTATTTCTGATACCAACTGGGATGGTGAAGTATCGGTTATTTTATACGAATACGACGATAGCAATTTAGATTGCGATAATCTAGTAGAACACTGCCGCGCGGATAATGTAGATGATTTTGCGTTTGAAAGCGGTTTGATCTTTGGTTTGGGTACTGCTGATTATTTGGTACAAGTGATAGAAACAACACCTGATAGCGGCGGCGACCCATTGGATGTTACTATCTCAGGTGTGCTTTCCACAGCTACAATTTTAGCAAATAGCGTTTGCACAGGCGCGTTGGACATCACCAATGGCAGCCAAACGGGTAATTTCACGGAGTCGGCTATTCCTTGTCCATTGGTGAGCTTGATGGATTGTGATGGCAATAATATTTCTTCCACGCCTTTCGACGATTACTATGGTGCGATGATGTGGTACAGCTTTGATGTGCCTGCGGAAAATTGTACGCAGCTCACCACTTCAACAGGCATTACAGCAGCAAGTATTGACATCAATGGTTTGACTACAAACACAGGGAGCGGAACAAAAAATGCTTATGTACAACTCTGGGATGATTGTAACAATGTAGTAGATTGTACGACAGCGAATAATAGCACCAATGCAGACTTCACAGGTCTAATACCGGGACAGACCTACTATGTACAAATCATCAATAACACTTTGAGTAGTACAGGCACGGCAGACTTTACGGTAGAAGAAGTAATTTTTCCAGACCCTGCCCCTTGTAATGATGATGTTTCAAGTCCGTTCGATTTGGGCAGTACGTATAATTCAGGTTCTGATTACTCAGGTTCGGGTGTATGCTTAGGCGGCCCATATAGTGCGGCAGGCGCGACGAGTAATTCAGCAGGCGTAAATCAACCAGGTGTCAATAGCAATAATGTGTGGTTTGAATTCACAGCAGCAAATAATGCGGATGAGCGCGGCTATGCAAGTATTTATGTGCAAAGCTTGAGCAATGGCGGTGGCAATCCTTATGTTTTGACTATCAATGTCTATGAAGAAGTAGGCGGCAGCGGTGGCATTAGTCTAGTAGGCTCGGGTTCTACGAATACGGACGGCGATGGCTGGGTAGATTTAGGACATTTAGATATAGGTGAAGATTACTTCATCGAAATAGTGCATAGTCAAGCAGGCGCGACGCAGGTGCTTTATGATCTTTGTATCTATGATACGCCAACCACTTCCATTCCTTGTCCATCGAATGGCGTGAGTATCACTCCTGCGGATGGCTCACAATGTGGCGATATTACCAATGATTGTGGCTTATACTACCGCATTGAATTGCCAGCGAATGAGCCTTCGGGTTGGTATCGTTTTGAAGTGATTGGCAACAATGGTGTAGACCTAGACGCGGAAGTATTCGGTCAAGGCATGGACAGTCCAATCGCTACGGGTAGTCCTACGGATTACGATCAGCCTTGTAATCCTTCCCACGCACTAGCAACAGGTGGCCCAACGGGCGCACTAGCCGACCCTGGTTCTTGCAATGGTGGTAGCGGTGAATATGTAACCTACAACCTCATCGGTTCGTCTACAGCCGAAAGCAATTACTACTACCTAGAAGTAAGCGATGCCAGTACCGCAGGACCAGGTTGCAATCTAACAGCGGCAGATATTTGTAGCATCAATGTGTACGGGCCATACACGACTTCTGCACTAGCAGCAGCAGGCGGCACACCCGACCAAGCGTGTGGTGGCGTGAAGACGGTAGAGGTGCAAGTAAAGGTCTTTCTGCAAGGCCCACTTAATGGCACTACCATGAATACGGATTTGCAGCCTTTAGGCTTCGTTCCATTAATGGATCCTTATGGACTAGGCGAAAGCGTAGGCAGCATTGCAACAGACATCGTAGATTGGGTAAAAGTAGAACTACGCGGCACCGCGAATACCAGCATTATTGGTACCCGCGCTTGCCTATTACGCAACGACGGGCAAGTCATAGACCCGACGGATGGCACGACTACTATCAAATTTGAGAATATTAGTGTGGGCATCACGAGTGGTTATGTGGCGGTGCATCATCGTAATCACTTAGCGGTGATGAATGGAACGGCGGTGTCGTTTTAAGGATAATATCTATCTGCCGAAGAAACTTATCTTCGGCAGATAATTTGATTTAGTCCGCAGCCTCCTCCACAGCCCGCCAAACCCGAAAGACATTTTGATAGCATATCTTCGCAATAGCTTCCTCCGAATAGCCACGTCGAAGCAATTCCGCGATGAGGTTCGGATAAGTAGAAACATCCTTTAAGCCCGTCGGTAGACTATCGCCCACGCCGTCATAGTCCGAGCCTAAGCCCACGTGGTCTATACCCGCTAATTTGACCACATGGTCTATATGATTCGCTACCATTTGCACATCAGAGTAAAGCGAAGGATTGTTTTTTTGGTACTCCTCAATCACAGGTTTTGCCGCTTCGTCGCGCCAGCTTAAGCCTTTTTCTTCTAAAAGTTTACGGAGTTCGGTGCGTTGGGCATTGCGTTTTTTCTGTATTTCCCCATCTAGGAAAGTAGAGCCAAAATTAATTTGAATCACGCCCCCATTTTGCCCCAATCGCTTTATCATATCATCGTCCATATTGCGCTCGAAGCCAGGCGTAAATTTCCGTGCAGAGGAGTGCGACGCAATACAAGGCACATCCGTCATCTCCATCACCTGATAAAAGGTCTTATCCGAAACATGACTAATATCTACCATGATGCCTACGCGATTCATTTCTTCCACCACTTTTCGTCCAAATGTACTTAAGCCCTGCCAAGTTCCTGTCGTGTCATAGGAAGAATCACAAATCAGATTATCCTTCGAGTGCGTCAGCGTAATGTAGCGAATACCGCGCTCATGAAAATATTTTACATTTTCGAGTTTATCTTCAATCGGTGCGCCATTTTCCATACCCATTGGTAGCGAAATAATACCCTTTTTGAAATTCGCCTCTACTTGGGCAGGCGAAGTCGCAATCGAAAATTTGTCAGGATGCGCCGCCGCGATGCCCGTGACCATATCTATCAAGGTATCTGCAAATTCCTTTGCTCCACCATCTGTTTGATAACTTGCAGGAATGTAAATAGACATAAAAGGCGCGTCTAAGCCACCCTTTTTTGCTCTTACAAAATCAAAATCGCCATCATCGGTCTCAATAGGAATGCCTAAAAACTCTTTTTGCAAGCGGAAATTTTGCACCGTCAATCGATAGGGCAAATCTACATGACCATCCGTGATGATGTATTTATGCGCGAGTAGATCAGCACGTTTTTCTACGGACATTTTATCTGCACTTTGTATACTGCTTTTTACAGCACAGCCTTGAATGAAGATAAATCCGAATAGCAAAATATAGTAGACAAATTTCATATTGAACGTATTTAGCATTCATCAGCTAATTTCCTATTAGCTGATGAATTGAATTATCGCCTAAAAGAAATGCAGACGATAAATAGAAATTATGTGATTTTTGTCTTCCAAAAAACAAATAACACCAACAATGTAAGTGATTTTTCGTAAAAAGGAACTGTTATTCATCCGAAAATCAGCTTAAAGCGTTAGTTTATTTTTTACTTTTGCGCGGAATTTGGTACAAGGTATTAGGTAT
>JAHDCQ010000138.1 GCA_020629845.1 Saprospiraceae bacterium
ATTTACCATAAATGCGCCATTGGCTTGTCCGCATATAGCATCTTCTACGTTTGCAATTGCTGTATTTAAGGCAGTTTGGTCTAGTCCAATCGTGACGGCTTGCGTAGTCGCGCAATTATTCGCATCGGTGATAGTGATGACATAATCGCCTGGTGCTAAGTTCGCAAACATTGGATTGAAGGTGTCTCCATCTCCAATATTATAGGTAAAAGGTGCTGTTCCAGAAGTCGGAGCTAAGGTCGCGCTACCATTATTTTCATTACATTCTGAGTCGCTTTGCACGGCAATAAAGACCTCTACAACGCCCGTATCTCCAATCGTTACTTGCTCTGTGGTGAAGCAGCCATTCGCATCTGAAATACTTACGGTATAGGCTCCCACACTAAGATTCGTAAAGGTCGGATTGTTGGTACTGCCATTGCCAATATCATAGCTATAAGGAGTTGCTCCGCCATTTACATTTACAGTGAAACTACCCGTCGCTTCTCCACAGGCTGCGTCTTGTTGCTGGCTAATATTTGCACTTATCGCGCCTGAATCATTGAGTATAATTTGTTGCGTGGTGAAACAGCCGCTTGCATCACTTACGCTTACGGTATACATGCCACTTGGTAGATTATTAAAACTTGGATCGAGACTCGTTCCATTTCCAATATCATAAGTGAATGGGGCAGTTCCTGAATTTACATTCACCATGAAACTACCATTCGCCTGCCCGCAAAGGGCATCTTGCACCTCATTGATACTGATAGCCAGCGCGTTCAAGTCTTGCTCAATAGTGATTGCTTGCTCGGCAGTACAGCCATTAGCGTCGGTGACGGTAATAGTGTATGCTCCTGCTGCAAGGTTGGCAAAGTTTGGGTCGGTGCTATCGCCGAAGCCAATATTATAGCTATAAGGTGCAGTTCCCGCGCTTATGCCTAGCGTGACACTACCATTGCTTTCGCTACAAGTGGCATTTTGCTGCATAGTAATGAAGGCAACTACGGCTTCGCTGGTTTCAAGATTAATATCTCGTGTAGTTGTACAACCATTGGCATCAGAAACGGTGAGGGTATATGTACCCGCGCTGAGGTTTGCAAAGCTTGGGCTATTGGTATTACCACTTCCAATATTATAGCTAAATGGTGCTGTGCCGCCTGTTACATTCACATTGAAATTTGCATTGGCTTGTCCACAAGTGGCATTTTGTATATTATTTGCAGTAGCTGAAATAGCACCTGAATCGTTGATGCTAATGGTTTCTGTACCTGAGCAGCCATTGGCATCTGAAATACTAACGGTATACGTTCCTGCACCCAAGTTGTTGAAGCTTGGGCTGTTGGTATTGCCATTTCCAATATTATAAGTGAATGGTGCAGTACCCGTATTTATATTTACCATGAAACTACCATTGGCTTGCCCGCAAGTAGCGTCATTTACATTGTTGATAGCAGCCTCTATACCTACGGTAGATTGTTCAATATTGGCAAATTCAGTCGTTTCACAGCCATTTCCATCTAAAATAGTTACGGCATACGAGCCGACGGCTAAGTTGGTAAAGGTCGGATTGCTCGTTGCTCCATTTCCAATATTATAGGTAAATGGTGCTGCACCGCTATTGATACTTACGGTGAATGAACCATTGGCTTGATTGCAACTTGCCTCGTTGGTATTTGCAATACTTGCTATTAATGGCTCGTTTTCGTCAACATTTACGCTTACTACGCTGCTACAAGCTGTCGCATCGGTAACAGTCACTAAGTAAGTGCCACCGTCTATGTTATCAAATATTGGATTTGATGTTTGTCCCAATCCAATATTATAGCTATATGGTGCTTGCCCGCCTGTGGTATTCATTTCAAAGCTACCATTGCTTTGTCCACAGCTTGCAGCTTCTATATTTGTAGCATTGCTTACTAAGTTATTGCCTAACTGATTGATGGTCACGCTTTGACTGCCTGTACAGCCATTCGCGTCGCGGACTCTTATAGTATAAGTGCCAGCGTTTAGACCAGTAAAGGAATTATTGCTAGTTTCGCCATTTCCAATATTGTAGGTAAATGGTCCTAATCCGCCGCTTACCTCAATCGTGAAGCCACCATTCGCCTGATTGCAAGTGGCTTCTTGTAGATTATCTATGTCAAATCCTAAGCTAATGCCGCCTAGCTGCGCGATAATAGAAGTTACTAAAAATTCACAGCCATTGGCATCGGTTACAATGACGTTATAAACACCTGTATTCAAACCCGAAAAAGTAGGGTTGGAAGTAAGGGTATTATTTAAATTATATAAAAATGGTGCTGTTCCTCCTGTTACATTTACTGTGAAGCTGCCATTGGGCTGCCAACAAGTTGCGTCATTTTCATCAATCACTGTTGCCATGAGTGGTTCGGAAGTATTGACAATAGTAATGACCTCTATTGATTCACAGCCATTCGTATCGCTAATCATTATGGTGTAGGTACCAACCGCTAAATCCTCAAAACGATTGTCTGGATTGACTTGCCCATTGATGCGATAGGTGTAGGGTGGTGTACCGCCTGCATTCACTAGGGTAAAGCTACCGTTATCTTCTCCACAACTTGCATTTTGAAGATTGGATACATTGCTTACTATGGTGGAACCGCCATCATTTACGGTGACACTCAAAGTGTTGGTACAGCCGTTTGCATCCTGCACTAATACATTGTAAAACCCACTATTCAGGTTCGTAAAACTTGGATTATTGCTAGTGTTTCCAGCTACGGTATAGGTAAAGGGCGCTTGCCCGCTTGTTACGTTTATGGTGAATGCACCATTTGCTTCTCCGCAGCTTGCATCGTTTTGGTTGCTAATATTGGCTACTAAAGCGGAGCTAGTTGGAATACTTATTTGCTCAATTGCTTGACAATTATTGCCGTCTGTGATAGTAATGTCATATATGCCACCACTCAAATTGGTGACAGTAGGATTGGAAGTCAAGTTTTGCCCCGATACTTGATAAGTGTAGGGAGCATTGCCGCCTGTTGGAATAATCGTGAATGCCCCATTATTTTCCCCACAGCTTGCCGTTTGAATATTGCTAAAGTTGGCACTTACATCTGAGCCGCTATCATTAACAATGGCATCTATCACGTTTTCGCAAGCATTCGCATCTGTAATAGTGACTAAATAAATACCACCAGAAAGATTATTAAAAATAGGACTACTTAATGCGCCATTTCCAATATTATAAGTGTAAGGTGGTGTGCCTCCCGTTGCCATTACGGTAAAGCCACCATTCATGTTGCCACAACTTGCATCAATTACATTATTAAGACTCGCACTAATACCTGCATCACCTTCGATATTAATGCTTTGAGTAGCGGTGCATCCATTGACATCGCTTACGGTCAAGGTGTAAGTATCGGTTAAAAGATTGGTGAAATTTGGATTATTGGTCGTTCCATTGCCAATATTATAACTAAATGGCGGTGTGCCACTCATGACACTTACGGTGAAACTAGCATTCGCTGCGCCACAACTTGCATCAGTTTGGTTGGCAATGGCAATCGTTAAATCTTCGCTGCCTGGTACGTTTACTTGTTCAATTGCTTGGCAGTTATTGCTATCTGTAATAGTTAGATTGTAGTTGCCAGCATTGAGATTGGTGAAATTCGGATTAGCGTTTTGTCCGTTTCCAATATTATAGCTAAAAGGTGGCGTACCGCCCGACGCATTGATTGTAAATGCTCCATCGGCTTGCCCACAGTTAGCAGTTTGAATATTACTAAAAGTAGCGGCTACCGTAGAACCCACGTCCATAATACTCGTATTAATGATGACTTGACAGCCATCATTATCTGTGACCGTTACAGCATAAAATCCGCTTGGAAGATTCTCAAAAATTGGTACTACATCCGCGCCGCTTCCAATATTGTAGGTATACGGGAAACTTCCACCTGATGCTTCCACTACAAAGCTGCCATTGGATTGTCCACAGCTTGCATCAGTAGTAGTAGCAATACTAGCAAAAATCCCTGTAGATGCTTGGATAGAAATGGATTCTGTTGCATTACAGCCATTAGCATCTGCAACGCTTATCGTATAGTTTCCTGAAGGCAGATTGGTAAATGTATTATTGTTCGTTAGTCCATTTCCAATATTATAAGTGAATGGTGGCGTTCCACTCGTGACATTGATGCTAAAGCTGCCATTATTTCCGCCACAAGTGGTATTATTTTGCTCGCTAATATTGATGGCTAATGCTGCGTCATCGCCAATAATTACTTCTTCGATGGTGGTACAACCATCTGCATCTTCGACTTCCACGAGATAAGTACCGCCACTTAAGTTACTAAAGGTCGGATTATTGGTACTCGCTTGTCCGTTGAGTGTATAAGCATAAGGTGGTGTCCCGCCGCTTGCTATTACTGTAAATGTGCCATCGTTTTGCCCACAATTAGCATCTGTAAAGCTTGATATACTAGCGGATAGATTAGAAAGTCCGACATTAATGGCAAATGTATTGGTCGTTTGGCAACCTTCACTATCTGTTACGGTCAAAGTATAAATTCCTGCTGCTACGCTGTCAAAAATTGGATTATTGGTCGCGCCTGTTCCGATATTGTAGGAGTAGGGTGGTGTGCCGCCATTTGTTCGTGCAGTGAAGCTACCATTAGCTTGCTCACATTTAGCATCGAATACATTGTCTACATTCGTCACCATTGTATTCGTGGCGGGTTCTATCGTAATGTTTTGGGTGGTGGTGCAGCCTGCATTATCGCTTACAGTCAAGTTATATGTTCCAACCTCCAAACCGCTAAAGTTGGAATTATTGGTATTGCCATTTCCAATATTATAGCTGAATGGTGCTGTACCACTATTTACTACTACTGAAAATGCGCCATTGGCTTGTTCACAAGTCGCATCGGTTTGGCTACTAATCGCTATAAGTAAAGGGTCGCTTTCGTCAATAGTGAAATTTTCTATGCTTTGGCAACCGTTAGAATCGCTAATGGTAACATTATAGTTGCCGCCGCTTAAGTTAGTAAAAGTTGGGTTAGTAGATGTTTGCCCTGGAATGGCATAGGTATAAGGTGGATTACCTCCTGCGGGATTTATGGTAAATGCTCCATTGGATTGTCCACAACTTGCAATTTGCGTATTGCTAAAAGTCGCTGTAATGGTAGAATTTTCATCTGCTATGGTGACGGGAAGTATTGTAGAGCAGCCCGTAGCATCGGTTATGGTTACTTCATAAGAGCCACTTGCTAGATTACTGAAAATTGGTGCATTGCTGCTAATGCCATTCCCTAAATCGAACGTATAGGGACTTTGACCATTGCCTACTATAATCGTGAAACCTCCTGTTGCCTGTCCGCAACTTGCATTTAGTATTTGCCCAATAGTTGCATTCAAGCCCACCGCATTACCGCCTATATTAATGCCTGTTTCGGCAACGCAGCCGTTATTATCTGTTACAGTAATAATGTATGTACCGACGGCTAAATCGGTAAAGTCAGGAATAGTAGTCGCGCCCTTTCCAATATTATAAACAAAAGGCGGCGCACCACTCGTGACATTGACTGTTGCGGTTCCATTTGCCTGCCCACAATCTACATCGGTGCTAGAGGCAGTAATGTTCAAAGCAGCTTCGCTATTGATGGTTACGGGTATGGTAGTGGTACAGCCGACAGCATCGCTGACTTCTACATTATACAGTCCACCACGTAGGTTATTGAATGTACCACTTGTATTATTAGCAAAACCAATATCGAAACGATAAGGAGGAATACCGCCTGCTGGATTGACGCTAAATGAACCATTGTTTTCGCCACAGCGTGCCGCTTGTAAGTTGATAATAGAGGCAGCTAGGGCAGTACCGACTTGCTGTACGCCAAAGCTCTCTATCGCGGAACAACCTACCGCATCCGTTACGGTTAGGTTATAAAAGCCTGCTTCTAAGTTATTGAAAATTGGAGTATTCGTATCGCCATTGCCGATATTATATGTAAATGGTGGCGCACCAGATAAAGTAGTAATACTCAATCTACCATTATTTTCGCCACAACTGGTATCTGTAATATCTAGGCTAAGACTTACATCTGTACTATTATCTGGAATGGTGACTTCCGAAATAGCCGTGCATCCTTCAGAGTCAGTAACCGTAACCGTATATGTTCCTGCTAATAAATTAGTAAAAGTTGGATTGGCAGTTTGTCCATCCCCTATATCATAAAAAAGAGGTAAAGTGCCACCAGATGCCAAAATGGTGAATTGCCCGCCTTGCGTACAGCTTGCCCCTTGAATACCTCCCACAATCGCGCTTACTGTGGGGGTAGAGCCAATAAATACATCTTGAATAACGGAACAACCTACGGCATCCGTAATAGTTACAGAATATGGGCCAGGTGCTATATTAGTGAACACATTATTCGTAGTTTCGCCATTTCCATAATCATATCTAAAAGGTGGTGTTCCTGAATTATTATCCACTACAATCCCGAAACTACCATTACTTAGTCCACAAGTTGCTGCAGTTATTCCCGTTACGGAAGCCTCTAAACTACCTGCTGCCTCAATGGTGGTTTGTTCCACTACTTGGCAGCCTGTAGCATCGGTAGCTGTTATGAAATATACCCCTGCGTTCAGGTCTCTAAGTATATTACTAAGGGTTGGTCCATTACCATAGTCAAATTCTATTGGTGGCACGCCATTGGTAGCAGCCACAATAATGAATCCGCCTGTTTGGTCGCAATTGGCGTTTGCTGGTCTAAGAATGATAGAAAATGCAGCTTCTTCTTCGATATTTACTTCTATTTCATCTATACAGCCGTTTGCATCTACAGCCATTATTGTATAGTTGCCCGCTTCAAGGTTACTAAAGGTAGAATTGGTAGTAGGCGTACCATTATTAAGTGTAAATACTACAGGAGCAATGCCTCCACTCGTATTGAGAGTGATGCTACCATTAGCTTCCCCGCAAGAACTATCTTGTGTGTTTTGGACACTTAGTTCAAAATTAGAAAAGCTTTCTAATGTAATACTTGCTGTGCCTGTACAATTGGTGGCATCAGTAATGGTCACGGTGTAGGTTTCTGGGCCGAGTGCAGTAAAAACGGGGTTAGGGATAGGCCCAAAACCAATATCGTAGGTATAAGGCGCAATACCGCCTCTAGCTTGAATCTCAAACGAACCTGTGGCGTTTCCACAAAGCGCGTTTGATACGTTAAAAAATGTACCACTTACATCATCTGCTTCTGTGATTTGCACACTAGTAGATACGCGGCAGCCAAAGCCATCTGTCACTATTAATTGGTATACGCCAGCATTCAAGTCGTTGAAGGTGGGAGAGTCAGAAAGCTCGCCATTTAAACTGTACAAATAGGGCGGTGTACCACCCGTAGCGGAAAAGGTGACACTGCCGTTGTTTTGATCACAAGTTTCCATTTGTGTAGCTGTAACGCTTACTGCAAAGGTGTTACAATCAGGCGTGACATTAGAGAAACAATCCGAAAATTCAGAGGTATTGCCTATATCATCCGTTGCGGTGGCTGTAATCGCGTCTGTACTATTGACGATAGCACTTATGACCCAGCCTCCATTATTATCTGCAAAAGTAGCTCCTAAAAATGTCATTCCCTGACATACATTATCAGGACAAATATTAGTACTGGAGGTGTAGACTTCTATATAGTCGCCGCGTCCTGCTTGCCCTACTATTTGCGTAGTAGTCGCACTAAGTATGGTTGGTTCATTTTGATTTTGATTGCCACCATTGGCTAGTTGTATACCGTGTGTAGTATTGCATACAAAGCTATTTTGGAGTATTTGGCAGCGAACTGCACCTGAACTTAGTCGTATACCGCGTTCATTATAGGCGATGTAGTTGCCGTCTTGTGCAGTATTACCACCAATGAGATTGTCGTTACTATTGAGCGCGATAATGCCACAATATTCGTTACCTGGTGTATAGGTTTTATCATAGTTGGTACCGAGTATATTACCTGCAATAGTACACCCATTAGAATTTTGCTGCAATACAATAGCACAGCCCTGATAAGGACCTCTAGGACTTATATTATTCCAATAATCTTGCTCTGCTCCGCAGTCATATATCACATTTCCTCTATTTCTACCACCTATGATACATTCATCAGATTGTGTGATTTCGATTCCATCATCTGGCCAATTAATTATTTCGAGGGCGTATAATTCAGTACCGTTTGCTCTATTTACTGTTATACCATTGTGAGGTAATGTCCACTCTGCTTGTCCACCATCAATAATAATTTGAGGGTTGAATTGGAATCCTGCTCCAAAGCCATTTTGGGTAGTACCGTCAATAATCGTCTCGTCGTCGGTGATAGTGGGTAGTGCTTCGCCTGTGCTTGTTCCCACTGCAATGACATGTGGGCCGTTGCCAGGTATGTTAAACTCAATAACATTTCGTCCGGAGGTTTCATTGGCACATTCTATTGCCGCTCGTAAAGAACCATCTCCTTCATCATTTGTATTCGTCACCGTAATGACTTCTTCTCCACAGAAAGCACCACCGCTATCCGTAGAAGACAAAATTCGACATTCTGAAAAAGCAGAGGTATTGAGGTTTACATCGGTTGCGGTTACAGTCAGTCCATCTAAGTTGCCTAAATTAGGGTTGCCCACGTATATCCAATTTCCTGCGTTGTCGGCATCCACTGCCGCTAAAAATACGGAGCCTTGACAAGCGGCTTCAGGGCAATTGTTCTGTAAAATAGCAGATGGAAATAAAAATAATTCTACTCTAGAATTAGGCGGTGCAGTGCCAGCCATTACACTTGGAGTAGCCACACTAATAGTTGGAGTATTTATATTATTATTTGCATTTGTGAGTTGGATAGCTGCAAGTTCATTGCAAGCAAAAGCATTGGTACTAATAGCACAACTAGAGGTATTATTCACTTCTATACCAAGTAGGTTGAATACAATAGTATTTCTATCTCCTTCGTCCGTTTCTCGTCCAATGAAATTGTTGGTAGAACCACTTTCTACTAAAATACCTGCATATTCATTGCCGTCATTAAAGCTGAAAGTAGCATCCCTAGAGCCGATGGTATTGCGCGTAATGATACAAAATTGAGCGTTGTTGCGGATACGAATACCACTACCTTCATACGGTATATTCGTATTAGGGTAAATATCGCGCTCCTCTCCGTTGCTATATATCGCATTGTTGTCAATTGTAGCATTTCTACAGTTCGAAATATCAATGCCATTGAATGGGAAATTGCGAATGCCTATGGTTGCTATGGTGCAGTTGTCACCGATAATACTCAAACCATTTACAGGACTATTCCATCCACCAAGACTGCCGTCCAGCACCACTCTCGGAGCTATAGGATTGCCCAGAACACTACTGCCATCTATAGTGGTTTGGGCATCAATTAAGATGAGCGGTTCGCCAGTAGTAGCACCTACATAAATGATATTTTCTGTATTCGCAGGAAGGCTGAATACGATAGTATTTGGCCCAGGTATATCATTAGCAGATGCTATTGCTTCACGAAGCGAACCAGTACCAGAATCATTTGTATTTGTAACGAAAAGGGTCGTCTGTGCATCAAGTGTACTCACACTAAATACCATGCACCACAGGGCAAGGAAAAGCCGGTGAGGGACCATATTTTCTTTCTTTGTTTGCAACTGTTGATTGACGGTTTTAGGTAAAAAAGTAAAAATACACGAAATTACTATAGCTACTCCCTCAACAGTTACGTTTGTTTCTAGATATTCACGGATAAAGATAAATCGTCTAATTAGACGAATATTTCAACCTAAAGTTTCACTTTACTGTTTTAAATTCAGTTTTGCTAAGGTATACATTTTCAACTTTTCGTTAAAATTGGATGAGTTTATGGTCGCACAAAAATACGCCCTTCGCCGCATACAATCAAGAGATAACGCACAAGTCGCGAAAATTATTAGGCAAGTAATGACCGAATTTTTATGTGTAGGTGAAGGTTATTCCATCAATGACCCAGAAGTAGATAATATGTATGAAGCATATAATCAGGAACGTGCTACTTTTTTTGTGCTTACAGATGAAGCAGAAAATAAGGTGATTGGTTGTGGCGGTATAGCTCCTTTGAAAGAAGGGAATAAGGACACTTGCGAACTGCAAAAAATGTATTTCCTACCCGAAGCTCGTGGCAAAGGACAAGGTCGAAAAATGTTAGAGACTTGCCTAGCTGCTGCCCGTGAAATAGGGTATAAAACCTGCTATTTGGAAACAGTGGAGCGTATGGAAGCAGCGAATGGTCTATATCAAAAATTTGGGTTTAAAAAACTAAGCGGTGGTATGGGCAATACAGGACATAGCAGTTGTGATTCTTTCTATGCTTTAGAATTATAAGTATATGATGGCTAGTCAGATGCCTCTATCCATACTGCATATATCTTCTGCTCGAACGTGGCGAGGAGGGGAGCAACAAATAGCTTATTTGGTAGAAGAATTATTGAAAAAAGGTATTGAGCAACATGTTTTATGTGTGAACGATGGTGCGTTGGAAGCGTGGTGTAGAGCAATGAATATTCCTCATAATACTTATACTAAACGCAGTTCTATAGATATTGGTGTAGCTCGAAAAATTAAACAATTATGTCTTCAAAATAAGCATACCATCATTCATGTGCATGATAGCCATGCTCATACCTTTGCTTGCCTTTCGGCTAGTATTTTTCGGAATAGTGTCCCTATTGTTTTGCATCGTAGAGTAGATTTTCCAGTGCAGTCCAATCCATTATCGCATTGGAAATATAATCATTCCAGTATCCAGCGTATCATTTGCGTATCGAATGCTATTAAAGATATTTTAACTCCCAATATTAGAGCTAAACATAAGCTGCGTGTAGTGCATAGCGGACTGGATATAAGCCGATTTGAACAAGTAGAAAAGTCTCGTTTGCGCGAGGAATTTGATATTCCAAAAGAGCGAATATTGATAGGCAAGGTGGCGGCAATAGCAGCGCATAAAGATTATTTCACCTTCGTGGATACCGTAGAGCGATTAGTGAAAATGGATTTAAACGCCACTTACTTCATCATTGGTGGGGACGGGGGAGAGCAAGCTGCCATTGAAAACTATATCGCTGCCAAACAACTCCAAAACCATATTATTCTTACAGGCTTTCGCAGCGATATTCCTGCCATTTTAGCCGAATTAGATGTCTTTTTATTTACGAGTAAAGAAGAGGGACTCGGCACCAGCGTATTA
Source organism: Saprospiraceae bacterium (assembly GCA_020629845.1). Taxonomy (GTDB): domain Bacteria; phylum Bacteroidota; class Bacteroidia; order Chitinophagales; family Saprospiraceae; genus JAAUTG01. The sequence continues at coordinate 11,199 of JAHDCQ010000138.1, forward strand.
GATGCTTTTGCTAGTAGAGTGCCTGTGGTGGCAACTAGGGCTGGCGGTATTCCAGAGATGGTGGTGCATGAACAAACGGGTTTATTAGCCAATATTGGGGATGCTGAAACCTTAGCTACTCAAGTATTACGAATACTAAAGGATACCAATTTGCAGCAAAAATTAGTAGAAAATGCTTACTTGAAACTCGAAGCGTTCACAAAAGAAAAAATGGCAACTAATATTTTAGCAATTTATCAAGAAATAAATGGACATTCGCGCCCGTGAAATCTTCCACGACATATCAGTTTTTGCTTAGGCACGCGACCTTAGTTATACTATTGGCTTCAGCCATTTTATTTTTTGCAAATAATTGGAATCTCCCGATTTATATACTCGATGAAGCTAAAAATGCAGAATGCGCCCGCGAAATGTGGGAAAAAGGCGATTATACCGTTCCCACCTTCAATTATGAAATGCGTACGGATAAACCCCCTTTGCATTACTTCTTTATGGCATTGGCGTATTCCGTATTTGGAGCTAATGCTTTTGCTGCTCACTTTTTTGCTGCTATCATGGGGATACTTACCGTTTGGGTAAGTTTTTTCTATACACGTCAATTTTTGGGCAAGTCTACTGCATTCTTGACTGCTTTAGTGCTGCTGAGTTCCATCCATTTCTTATTTCAATTTCATCTAGCTGTTCCTGACCCATTTCTTATTTTTTCTATTACTGTATCAATATTTTCTTTCTATTTTTATTTTAACAAAAAATATATAAGTCAGCTTTGGATAGGCTACACCTTTGCAGCTCTAGGCGTATTGGCAAAAGGCCCCGTCGCGCTTGGTTTAATAGGTTTAACGATGCTCTTGTACTTGATTTTTAGCCGACAATTGAATTGGAAAACATTAAAATCGCTACGAATCTCACTAGGTGGTTTATTGTTTTTGAGTGTGGCTTTACCCTGGTATATTGCCGTAGGAAATGCCACAGAAGGGGAGTGGGTGCAGGATTTTTTCTTTAAGCACAACTTCAACCGCTTCGGCGACACTATGGAAGGACATGGTGGCGGATTTTGGGTAACTTTTTTATATGTCTTTTTAGGCTTATTTCCTTTTGCTGTTTTTTTACCTCAAAGTTTGGCGTTGGCTTGGCGTTCCCGTGAGCAAAGCTTTTTAAAGTTATGTTTAATTGCTACGGGGGTGATAATTGGCTTCTTTGCGCTTTCCAGTACTAAGTTGCCGAATTATACCGTGCCTGCTTATCCTTTTTTAGCCGTCCTGATTGCGTATTTTTTAGACCACATTTTAGAAAAAAAAGACTGGGAAAATTCAAAACTAGCTTGGAGCGTCGGCGGTGGTTTATTACTTTCAATAACATTAGGTATAGCTGCTTATTTTGGTTTGCAATCTTATCCTTTATTAAGTGATTTGGCAATTTTGGGCTTTGTGTTTGTACCCTGTATACTGGGATTTTTAATTACTTTTTTTGTAAAACAGCATTGGGTGACTTCTATGGCAATAGGAACAGTACTGACTTCCTTGCTGTTATTCTATGTAGTCTTGCCTAGCATTATGTCTCGAAATCCTGTTCAAGAATCTTCGTACTTATTGGAAAATAAAAAAGTAATTGCCTATAAGCGATTCAATCCAGCTTATTGCTTTCATGTACAAGAGCCAATTCCTGTTTTAGAAGAAGTATCTGATGTGTCTGATTGCCTAAAAAAATCACCTAAAACTTTAGTGCTGAGTTTTACAAAATATGCGTCAGATTTGGAAGAGTTAGGTTTGGATACCTTATTTATTCAGCAAGACCTTTTTGAGGGAACTAAAACTATAATTTTGAAGTAAGAGATTTTGTCTAATTGTCAAATCCGCAATTTTTGGTGAATAAGTAGTACTTATTAAGCTTGTTTGGTAAGTACTCGGACATA
>JAHDCQ010000139.1 GCA_020629845.1 Saprospiraceae bacterium
AGTAACTCTTTTGCCTTTTTTCATAACTCGACGCTAGGCTGTCCAAAGTCTAACTAATAAGTAGTCTAACAGAAATAGCAATCTGATATAACAGGTGTCTACAATAGTTATTGGCAGAAGCCACCCCTCCGAAGCAGTTCATTTTTTATGGAATATTGTCATCTTATTTTTGTCTCACTACTTAATCTTTGATATTTTCAAAACTCACATCCTCATAAATCGCACGCATTGGAATGGAAATGCCCAAACTCAATAACTCCACTTCTTTATCCAAACCGATATAAGTTGCCATATTCCAATAGCTTGGACTATCACGGTAAAGTCTATCCACATAAGCTTTATGTTGCTCGATTAAGACATATTCTTTAAAGGAAGATAGCGAACGGTATTTATAAAATTTATCCCCTCTATCATAAGCGGCTGTGGAATCGGAAAGTACTTCAATGACTAAAATCGGGTTGGTAATCGCATTTTTGTCTTCTTCGCTTGTTTCCACTTTTCCGCCTACCACCACACCATCCGAATAGACAAAACTATTCAAATCTTCTATGCGAATTCGCAAATCACTATTGAACACTTTGCACTCTTTTCCGCGTAGCGCAGCTTTTAGAGCAGCAGTAATATTTGTTCCAATTGCGCTATGGCTCAATGAACCGCCTGCCATACCGATAGGTGTCGCATATGCAGCATTAAAAAATTAACTAAAGTTTAGTTCATTGACAGACAGGCAAAAAAAGCTGTTTAGATTTGTAAAAGGAAACATCTAAACAGCAAAAAAATGATAAATAAGGAACAAATGTCGCAAAAGTTAGCGACACTATCAATAGAAGCTTTAGCAGCAAAGTACAATTTTGGTATTCATGCCGAGGGCTTAGTCAAAGCAACTGATTTTATACTGAGTTTTTGGCTAATGTTTACAAGTGGTAAAAATACGCTCAAAGATTGGGCAATCGAATGGAGTAAAATAGCTGGGCATGTATTTAGTAAAGGTTTGATTCATAGTAGATTACAGATTCGTCAAAGAGATTTTGTCGAAGCAGTCTTAAAATCAGCTATGGGTAAAGCAATTTACGAAGGTGGTATAGAGGGCTTATCTAGTTCTCTATTATCTTCTTTCAATCGAGTATTTATAGAAGACAGTATGTGTTTGAATCTGCCGAGTAACTTGTCAAAAGCATTTCCAGGCGCATTTAGCAAAACAGGAGAAGCAGCCACGGCTCGCATTCAAGCCCGTTTAGAATTGAAAACGGGTAATATCACTCGCTTAGAAGTGGCTTCCTTTCGGGATAGCGATGCAAAATTTTCTCCTGATATTCTACACGGTCTTCAAGCAGGTGACCTTGTAGTGCGGGATTTGGGCTATTGGAAATTGAGTGTATTTCAGCTTATAGCTTGGATGAATGCTTTTTTCTTGACTCGTTATCGGTATAAGACTGTACTACTCGACCCGATTTCTATGGAAAAAATAGACTTGAATGCCCAGCTCAAAGCAGCATTAAAAAAAGGCAAAACAATGGTGGAAATGGAGGTCTTAGTAGGAAAAAAAGATAAACTACCTGCTCGATTGGTCTGCATTAAAGCACCACAAAAGGTAGTACAGCAGCGTAGAAGAAAAGCAGCGAAAAATAGAGATAAACGACTCAATTATAGCAAAGAATACATGGAACTATTGGGCTGGACGATTTTTATCACTAATGTAGACAAGGAAATCTGGACACCAACTCAAATGCTACAAGTCTATGGCTTTAGATGGAGAATAGAAATCATATTCAAGTCATGGAAATCACACTTGAAATTTCAAGAACTATTCAAAAAGAAACAGTCCTTGACAACACACCGAGCAGTCATCAGTATTTTTTTGATACTACTGTGGATTTGCTTATTCTTTATGCCCAAATTCTGCTTGTTTCTGACTAAAGTTTTTGAAAAAACACAGCGATTTGTCAGTATCCTCAAATTTGCTGATTTTTTCAAAACTCACTTTGTTCAAATTGTGGAACAAACAGAACAACAACTAGATTTTTTCTTTGATTTAGCGGCCAAACATACTGTCTATGATAAACGAAAAAACGTTCCGAATTTTTGCCTGTCTTTATATGTGTTAAATTTTTAATGCCGTATATGCGATAGGTGTCGGGATGATTTGACCATTCTCAAATTCGTGTTTTTGTGCTGCTTTTTCTTCCAAAGCTAGATATTCCGCAATGCTGTAACTACTCTGTTTTGGTATCGCGCTCATGTACTTCATTTTGTCGAATAGCAAAAATACAGAAAAGCCCATGGCTTTGCTAGTCGCAGGATTACAATTCTGTGAAGAAGGTGGGAAAAGGTTGTTTGGGGTTATCGCCAGCAAAGACTTATAAGACCGTCCTTCGGTTCAGCTTATTCACTTCCCGAACGATGTCTTCTAGGTTTTTAAATTTATAGCCCGGTTTCCCTATTTTTCTGCTCATGGACGGATAAAGCCATAGCTTTTTACGTAGCGTCCGCCGAAAATTGAAGCGATTGATTTGTACGGGCTTTTCACTACGATACTGTAGCCAAAGTTCATTCACTTTATAAGTACGTTTGCCAAATACGTTTTCTCCGTCCGCAAATTCTGTTTTCACCTCATGCGTTTTATAGAGCGATAGAATTTTCCCTTTCTCTACTACTTTCAGAAAGCACCAAGAGCCATCTTTATACTTACTTTCATAGCGAACTAGCGCTCCCGATTCTTGGAATACAAAACCACTAATCAATTGCGGATAGAGGCGATAAGGTGTACCAAAATCATTGATAAAAATGACGGTACTCATAATGTCGGAGTAGAAAATTTCGCCAATCGCTCCCGTCAGTTGCATCCCGTTTTTAGTTACAATATAGCCTTTATTTTCGGCTTGGAGTTGTATGGTCATTAAGAAGAATAGTAGCGGTAAAAGTAATCGTTTCATAGGCTGGTGTATCTGTATGCTTTATTACTAAAAAATTAAATTTCACATGCTTTCAAAATTGCCGTCTTAAATTAGTGTGTTTCGGGTATTTTTTCAAGCTTTGTCCTACAAAAAATGCAAATTGCGCGCTATTGTTGCGTTAAAATGAAAATACAAGCCCTATTTTCTTCTTTTGTGTGTAATATTCGTAGCCTGCAGTAACATTATTCCTCGAATAGATGTTATACATTGCGTAGCTAAATCAGGAGTATTAGGTAGCAAGTACAAGGTATTAAGCAGAAATACATAATACCTTGTACCTAATACCAGAATAAAAGTCTTATGCCAACATCTTCAAATAATAAGTCGAGAGGGACAAGTATATGGATTCCAACCCTATTAGCCCTGATGCTGGTGGGCGGTATGCTCATCGGGACACGCATCAATAACAATGCGCCATTTATCTCCATTTTGCCAAAAGACGGCGCGAGTCCTAGAATTGCTATCGGAGAAGGGAAATTGGAAGAAATTTTGCGCTATGTAGATGCCAAGTATGTAGACGATGTGAACCGCGAAAAACTCACCGACGAAGCCATAGCCGCCATGTTGAAGGAACTCGACCCACACTCCAACCATATTTCAGTAGAGCAATTGCAGGGCGTGAGCGAGCAACTAGAAGGTAATTTTGATGGTATTGGGGTAGAGTTTTTGTTTTTGGATGATACCGTAACGATAGTCACACCACTAGCAGGCGGGCCATCGGAGGCCGTAGGCATTATGGCAGGTGATAAAATAATTCAAATCGAAGATACCATAGTGGCGGGCGTGGAAATGGAGCAAGAAAACATCGTGAATCGCCTACGCGGGGAGCGCGGCACAGAGGTAGATGTGAAAGTAGCGCGGGCTGGCGAAGATGACCTGATGGCATTTACGATTGTGCGCGATAAAATTCCGATTAATAGTGTAGATATTGCTTATATGCTCGATGAAAAAACGGGCTATATCAAAATCAATCGCTTTAGTGCAACTACTTATCAGGAATTTATGGAGGCTTTGGAAGAAATGGTGGAAAAGAAGGCGATGAAAGACTTAGTGATAGATGTACGCCACAACCCTGGCGGTTATTTGCAACAGGCGACGAATCTATTGAGCCAATTATTTAATGAAAAAGGTAAACTACTCGTCTATACCGAAGGGCGTACGGCGAAGCGCAGTGAATATAAAACCACAGGGCGCAACTTCTTCGATGTAGATAAAGTGGTGGTACTAATTGATGAAGGTTCTGCATCGGCAAGTGAGATTGTAGCAGGCGCGATACAGGATTTGGACAGAGGCGTAGTGGTTGGGCGACGTTCCTTTGGTAAAGGCTTGGTACAAGAACAATACGACCTCAGCGACGGTGCAGCCTTGCGCCTTACGGTAGCACGTTATTATACGCCTTCGGGACGGAGCATTCAAAAATCCTATGACAATATGGATGAATATGATGCCGATGTAGCCGAACGTTTTGAAAATGGCGAACTTTCAGAAGCAGATAAAGTAAAGTTATCCGACACGACCGAATATCGCACAGCACGTGGGCGCGTAGTGTATGGCGGTGGCGGTATCACACCTGATATTTTTGTGCCGCTAGATACCAGCATGATGCGCGAGAATTATATTGTATTGCGGCAACATATTCCTTCCTTTACTTTCCGCTATTTAGAGTCGAATAAAGGGAAGTTGGGCGACAATTTGGAAGACTTTGTCCGTAAACCTTTACCGCAAAGTGTAATAGCGGATTTCTTGGATTATGCGGCAAGTCGTGATACGAAAGTGAGTCCGAGTGAATTCCGTGAAGTGGAGGCAGATATTACGAATTTCTTGAAAGCGCGTTTGGCACGGCAGCTATTCGGTGAAGAAGGTTTTTATACCATCTGGAATGAACGCGATGAGGTGATTAATAAGGCGTTGGAAGCTTTGGATTTGGATGATCCCTTGAAGTTACGCGCGAGTAAGGACTAATTGAACTGATTAAAGATATGGCTTATAGCGATTTTTCATTACGTACATTGCGATTACAGTTTGGCGTGGAAAATAAAGTCGAGGACTTATTTCCAAACACTACGCCCGTGCAGCCAAGTGCGTTGTTGAAAGAATCACTAGAGATTGCTAAGCGTATTCCGATTAAAAGCGAAAAATCACGCTCGGAATTGATTGTAATGCCTATCCTAATTGATGCTATGCGTCGTAGTGACTACTTTTTTACGATTTATTCTGGCGATACGTTAGTGGCAGATAAAGAAGTAGGTCTAACGGGTGAATGTGATTTTATTTTAGCACAAAATACCAATTCCTTCGACGTTAATACGCCTATTTTAACTTTGGTAGAAGCCAAAAAAAATGATATAGAAGCAGGCATACCACAATGTGCCGCACAAATGCTTGGTGCAAACATTTACAACAAAGAAGCAGGTATAGAATTGGAGGAAATCTATGGCTGTGTTACTACAGGTACAGAATGGCGATTCTTGCGCTTAAAAAATAATAGCATCAGCATAGATGATGCGGAATATTTTATTGTGGAATTGGAAAAACTACTGGGCGTTTTTCAATTTATCATGAATAAATATAAAGAGACTTTGAACTAAAAGTCTCACATCTCAAATCTAATATCTCTCCCGATAGCTATCGGGACTAAGAATGATAGCACAAGATACAGTACAACAAATACTAGAAACGGCAAAAATCGAAGATGTCGTTGGAGATTACGTCAATTTGAAGCGGCGCGGCGTGAATATGATAGGACTTTGTCCATTTCATAATGAAAAAACGCCCTCCTTCACCGTATCTCCCACCAAAAATATCTTTAAATGCTTCGGCTGCGGCAAAGGCGGAAATCCTGTGCAGTTTTTGATGGAGCATGAAAATTGTAGCTTTCCCGAAGCTTTGCGTACACTTGCCGCGAAGTACGGCATCAAAATAGAAGAAAAAGAACTCACGCCTGAAGAACGCAAAAAACAGCAGCATAAAGATAGCCTTTACATCGTCAATGAATACGCGCAGAAGTTTTACGCCAATCAGTTGTTTAATACCCCGCTTGGCAAAAGCATAGGACGCGGCTACTTCAAAGAGCGCGGCTATAATGATGCGATAATTGAAAAATTTGGACTTGGTTACGCACCCGAAGGCAAGGACGCATTCACACAAACTGCCGTGCAAAAAGGCTACAGTATCGAACTGTTGCGTAGTCTTGGCTTGACGACCAAATACGATAGCGATTTCTTTCGTGGACGCGTGATGTTCACAATTCATAATCTTTCGGGGAAACCGATTGCTTTTGCAGGGCGCATTTTACAAAAAAATGTAAAAGCCCCCAAATATATCAATTCGCCAGAGACGGAAATTTATGTCAAAAACAAAGTCCTCTATGGCGCGTATTTTGCCAAGCAAGCCATCCGAAAGCAAGATGAGTGCATACTCGTAGAAGGCTATACCGATGTCATTTCACTGCATCAAGCAGGCTTGGAAAATGTGGTGGCTTCATCGGGTACGTCTTTGACGGTGGGGCAAATTCAACTCATTAAACGCTACACACCCAACATCAAAATCCTCTACGATGGCGATCCTGCGGGTATCAAAGCGGCTTTGCGCGGTTTGGATTTGGTGCTAGAACAGGACATGAATGTCCGCGTGGTGCTACTGCCCGAAGGCGAAGATCCCGACTCGCAGGTCAAAAAACTCGGCTCGACGGCTTTTGAGGAATACATCACCGAACATGCGCAAGATTTCATCCTCTTCAAAACCAATTTACTGATAGAAGAAGCCGCCAACGACCCTATCAAAAAGGCAGGCTTGGTGAAGGACATCGTGGCGAGTATTGCCAAAGTGCCTGACCCGATTAAGCGTGCTTTTTATGTAAAAGAATGCGCCAACCTCATGGACTTAGAGGAAAGCATCCTCATTTCCGAAGCGAATCGCGTGGTGGCTGGCAATGTGAAGCGTGCCAATATCAAGCGCAATCGCCCACAGGAACGCCCTGCTTCGCCTTTGAGACCTGAAACGGGAGAAGCTGCGCCTACTACAAGCCCGTCAAAACCACAAAAAAAGCAAAACAGCACGGGCGATGAATTTCAAGAGAAAGATATTATTCGCATCATCATCACGGCAGGCGATGTGGTCTTTGATGAGGAAGAAGACATCAGCGTAGCGGAATATGTATTGAGCAATATTGAGGATGTTTTGGATAATTTCGATAACGCGCTTTATCAAGAAGTGGCAAAAGAGGCTTTTCAGCGATTGGTGAATAAGCAGCGACTCGATTTGAATTACTTTTTGATGCACGACAATCCAAAAATCAAGCAATTGGCACTCAATGTCACCACTTCGCCTTATGATTATAGTCCAGGTTGGGATAAAAAGGAAATCTATTTGCGCAGCCAAAAAATGCCCGAACTCAACTTTACCGATGATAGCGTCCAATCCTTGATGCGCTTCAAATATCGTAAGCTGATACGGATGTGCGAAGACAATCAAAAACGCCTAAAAGAAATCAAAGACCCCGACGAGATGATGACCTTACTACAAGTGCAACAGCAACTTATTGATATGCGAAATACGCTTGCTGCGGAGTTTAAGACGGTGGTGATTAAGTGATGGAAAACGTTTCCTAAATCTCTTTAAACTAGCCTTGCAAGATATTACTGTAATGACATGTGGATTCACAATGTAGTGTTTCAATCCTAAATCTCTTTAAACTAGCCTTGCAAGTTGGATTTAGAAGACGATTTCCTAAGTGTTTAGCAAAGTTTCAATCCTAAATCTCTTTAAACTAGCCTTGCAAGAAAGCAGCCGCAGAAGTGGCGCGGCTGCTCGTTAGTGTTTCAATCCTAAATCTCTTTAAACTAGCCTTGCAAGTCGTCCACTTGATTTATATTTTGAAATTCAAGGAGTTAGGAAGTTATTCCCAATTGCTTTTTCTTGCTCTTGCGTGGAGTATTAAAGCTTAATTGGCTGTTTTCAAAAGATTTTCCGAAAGCATAAAGCCTTGATTATGAATTTATAAGAGCATGATTTTGGCATGACTCTAATAAATTCATCTACGGAAAAGCTAAATCAAGAATTGAACAAAAAATGTCAAACAACGCTAGTTTTTACTGAAAATATAGGTTACAGAGTGCCAACAGACCTCTGCATAAGGACGTGAAACCGCCCTAAGCACCCGAAAGTGCCGCACTAAGCCTTTTTATCGGCTTGTTTCTTCTGTTTCTTTTTGGTTCGCTGTACATATTGTTCAGAACGGGCAATATTTAGTGCGCCTACATAGTCCGCATTTTTTTCTTTACCCACATCTGCACACGCTACATTCACGCACTGAAAAACTGCTTGTGTTTGGCGTTGTTCTCTTGATACATTGCCGCACACAGGGCAGGTTTGTGAAGTGTAAGCTGCTTTGATATATTTTACAGCGATGCCCACTTTCTGGGCTTTATAGCTAATGAGTTGTTGCAATTCATAATAACTCCAATTGCGAAGTACCCATTTACTTTTTTCGTCTCTCGCAATACCCGATAAGTCTTCCAACTTAATCACGCCTGCTTTATGCTTTAGTGCAAAATCAATAACAGATTTTGATATTCTATGGTTGATGGTTCGCACCGCATTTTTTTCTTTTTGCCGTAGTTTATTGAGGGCTTCTAGTTTTTTCTTGCGCCCCTTGCCACCTTCAATAAATTTCAATTGCCTTTGCAAGTTTCGCCGCCGTGCTTGTATATTTATACGAGGTTTCAGCAAGGTTTCTCTATCGCCTATTCGTTCGCGTCCTTCTCCTTCACTCAAGGCGCAATAAGCAGGCGCGTTTAAGCCCAAATCTACACCTACACAAAGCTTTTCATCAAGTTTTTGTTGGGCAATAGGCTGTTTATAGGAAAGCAAGAGAAAAATTTTGTTGCGCTCCCTATTATATTGTATCGAACTGTCGCAAAGTTGATATTCTTTTGCTAAAATTCTATCCACTATTGTTCGATTGTCGCTTTTATCGCGCCCAAATGCCAATACAAAATCCATTTTGCACCAAGTCAAAAATACTTGCCCATTATCCTTTTTGAAAATCAAGCTTGATTTCATAGTCGGCATGGGCGAGTTGGGCTTATATGTTCGCATGGCACGTTTGCCTATCTGGACATCAAAAATATCTTGCTTGAATAGACTAAATACTTGATTACTCAATGCAGCACGAACATAAGAAGGAACCTCTTTGTAAGATTTTGTAATAGCATAGCCCAAATTTTGCACGCTGCTATCATGTTTTGCTTTTATGTATTCACGCAATTCTTTCGATGTAAAACTCTTTGGACTACCATCACTCAATTCCAAGCCTTCACAAAAGGTCAAATAATGTCGCGCTACGATTTTATTTGCCATTTCGCAGCAAGTCCGGGAAAAATGAGCTACTTTTTTCCAAGTTACAGCGCGTTCTTCTTTGGTGTCGCCAATCGGAACGAGTTCAATTTTTCGAGTTAGAGTAATCATGTTATTTGCTTTGAAGCATTTTACGAAAAATGGCGTTACTTTGTTACTAGAAAAATGAATTACCTTTGCTTTTACGGCTCTACGGTGAAAAGTGTGGGTACGCTCAACTTGATTCAATCAATTTAGAGCAAATCTTCTGTTTTGTGCGTATTCACTCCAATGGAACGCGTTCCATTGGGAGGAAAAAAGAATGACCCACACTTTTCACCATAGAGCTGTTTTTACAAACACTCACACAAATGCGGCTACTAACTACTATTTCCTTACTCCTCTCCATCATCGCCCTGCAAGCCCAAAGCATAGACTACGACTGGGCGCAAGTCCCCATCGGCGGTGGTGGCTACATCATCGGCATGAAAATTCACCCTTCGGACGGCAACATTCGCTATTTTCGTACCGATATTGGCGGCGCATATCGTTGGAATGCCGCCGAGCAACGACTCGACCAATTGATATTTTTCGGCACAGAAAAAGCGGACTATTATGGCGTAGGAGGTATCGCCCTCGACCCTGCCGACCCCAACCGCTTGATATTGGCAGTTGGACGCTATTGCAATACCAACGAAACCGCTATTCTAGTCTCCAATGATAGAGGCGCGACTTGGGCAAAGGAAATCGTACCCGGCGCAAGTGGCACGAATATCTATTTTGCCTCCAATGGCGGACGCGGCTGCACAGGTGGCGGCGACGACCAAGATAGACAAGGCTCGCCCATTGCTTTAAATCCTAACAATCCGAATGAATTATATATCGGTTCGCGCGGCACGGGGCTTTGGAAATTGAACCTGACTACAGAGGCATTCACGCCGCTTGGCACGGGCGTAATTCCCAATAATGTCTTCCCGAATAGTGTGCGAAATGTTGCTTTTCACCCCACACAGCCGCAATATGTGTATGTGGGCTATGCAGGCGAGGGTATTTATCGCGGCAACACCAACACAGGCGTATATGAAGCCCTGAATACGAGCAGCGATTTGCAATTGGTAAGCGATATTTCCATCTCCAAAGATGGCAATTATATGATGATTGCTTGCAAGCACGATGGCATTTATAAAGCCACCAATCTCACTAGCGCGACGGTGAATTTTAGTAAAGTCCTCAACTATACAGGCACCGACCCTGATGGCGAAGCTTTTTTGACCGTTACATGCAGCCCACATGACAATAATACCGTCGTGACGATAAATAGCGACTGGCAAGCACTCAATAGCTTCCGTGTTTCGACCAATGCAGGCGCGACTTGGACAGCGAAAAATGGCGCGACTTATAACAATCTCTATCCCTGGCATACCACAGGCGCAGGTTCGCATATTTCACAATTCGCCTTCGATCCCGATGATGCAAACACACTCTATTTTACCTCTTGGTTTTCGACTTATTACACATCCAACTACACCGCCGCAACAGTGCAATGGACAAATGAACGCTCCGAAGGACACGAAGAAACCGTGATTACTGATATTTCTGCTTTTCCAGCCAATTCGGCAGGGAATTTCTTGGGTGTAAATGGCGGTGACCAAACGGGCTTTTTGTTTTCGAGCATCGTGCAAGGGCAATATCCCACGCAAGATATTCATGCTACTATAAATAATTCCGCCGACCTCGTGAAAGGCGCGAGTACAGACTACTGCTTTGCTTCGCCCGACCATATTGTGGTTTCTTGCACCAAAAAATGGGACAATAACACAGGCGACATCATTTACAGCACCGACGGCGGCGCGACTTTCACTAGAAGTACAGGCTACAATGACAATTTAGGCAAAAGCGTAGTGGCTGTTTCCGCTACCGACCCCAATCGAGTAGTGATTGCGACCTCTTCGGGTTTACAATATTCGAGCAATCATGGGGCGAGTTTTAGCAATGCTACAAGCACCAATATGGATGCAGGTGCCTGTGCTGGCGCGAGTTTCACAGCAAGTGGTTCAGGACATAGTTCAGTAAATTCCATCAATACTAGCGTCTTTTCTACTTTCAGACCTTTGGCGGCGGATAAAGTGCTGGGCTGTGTATTTTATTTCTATGATTGGAATGATGGTACTTTCCACGTCAGCACCGATTCGGGGGAAAGTTTCTTTCAGGTGTCAAGCGGTTTGCCGACTTTTCATAATGGTGTCGGAACATTTGATAAATGGCGACACAAAACCCGCGTGACGACGATTCCGAGCCATGCCAAACACGTTTGGATTAACTTCAAAGATGACCTTTATCGCAGCGAAGATGGCGGCGAAAACTGGACAAGATTGGGTAATGTCCAACGTGCAGATTTGATAGCCGTCGGTAAGCAAATCACAGGCGAATCTTATCCGACTATTTTCCTATATGGCAAAGCCAATGGCGATAGTCTTTTCGGTTATTATCGTTCAACGGATAAGGGAGCGACTTGGCAACTCATCCACAATCCTGCGGAAGATGAAGTCTGGGGCGGTGCGAAAGTCTTAGCAGGCGATATGGAAGTAGCAGGACGTGTTTACTTGAGTGCAGGCGGTCTGGGACTTTTTTATGGCGATGACCCCAATGCCGTACAATGCGAAGCGGACAACTTACTAAGCAATCACAGCTTTGAGCAAGGCATGACGGATTGGAGTCCGCGCCAGGCTGCGCCTGCTTCGGCTAGTTTTTCGGTGGTGAGTAATACCGCTTCGGAAGGTAGTCAAAGCATCCGAACTGTGGTCACGAGTACTGGCAACAACTATTGGGATGTGCAAGTGAAACGTAATAATATTCCTCTGAAAGCAGGGCAAGTTTATGAGCTTTCCTTCGATGCGCGAATGACTACTGGCACAGCCAATATGCGCTATGGAATGAACACGAGCGTAGGGAATAATTTCGTCATGAGTGGCACGGCTGCACTCACGGACACTTGGCAACATTTTAGCAAAACCTTCACGCCTAGTAGTAGCGAAGACGTAGCTTTATTCTTCAATTATGGCGATATTTTAGGCACATTTTACTTGGATAACATCCAGATTCGAGCGGTGTGTAGCGAGCATACCATTCGAGCTAAAGTCTTTTTGCAAGGCGCAGTAAATGGCATGACCATGCAAACCAATTTAGGCGGTAATAACTTAATCCCACTCACGCAGCCTTACAATAGTGCGAATCTGAATTACATCGGTTCGGAAAGTGTTACGAGTCTACCAAACAATGTAGTGGATTGGGTTTTATTGGAAATTCGAGATGCGGCGAATAGTGCAACTGTATTGGAACGCAGAGCGTGTTTCTTGCGAAATGATGGGGAATTATTGGATTTGGATGGTTCGCTTGGGGTGCGCTTTCATAATTTGCCAAGTTCGGCTTATATTGCTGTGCGCCATCGCAATCATTTGGGGGTGATGACGGCTGTGCCGATTGGTTTGAATTAAACAATTTTTGCCAGATGGACGGGCGACTTCAAGCTCGAATGTCATCAACTTAACGATTTAGACGCTGATTCCTATCAGCTTCTAAATTGAAATGCTTGATAAGCAAAGGAACAATTCATCAGCTAACGGGAAGTTAGCAGATGAACCGTCTTAAGTTGATGACATTAGACTAAGGCTCGCCTGTCCATTTGACCACTATTAAGTGGACAGGCGAACCGAAGTCGACCATCCTCCTGTCCGATTTTTGATGCTATATCATAAAATTTATGCGTGAAATCGAAGTACGAAGCGTCAATGTGATTCAATAC
>JAHDCQ010000140.1 GCA_020629845.1 Saprospiraceae bacterium
CGACTCTAAGTTTGCCCGTCCATCTTGCATATACCTCCTCTCTTAATCCATAAAAATCGTCACATCGCCTGTTTTGGTATACTCACGGAGCGTACCGTAGCGATCCACTTGTTCGTAAGTCATCACCCAAATATATACGCCTCTAACAGGATTTTGACTACGGAATCGTCCATCCCAACCAGCAGATATATCGGTAGTCTCGAAGACTAACTCCCCCCAACGACTCATAATGCGTAAGTGGTAATTACGAATGTCACAATCGCTACCAAAGAAGGGCTTAAAGGTCTGATTTTGCACCAAAGGACTATTCGGATTAAAAGTATTTGGCACATAAATATGACACTCTGGACAATCCGATACTTCTATATCCGCGAATGCCGCACCACACTCGTTCGACATGCGTAAGCCATAGGTGCCTGCTTCATCAATTTGGAATTGTTCGCCACTAGAGCCGCCCGTCCAAGTGTAGTTTAATGTACCTACATTTTCTACTTCCAATTTGCTAATATCCAATAGCAAAGCACCTCTACAAAGATTCGTATCTTGTCCAACTATCACTTCTACATCAGCATTGCTAAGGGTAGCGACTTGAGTTAGGTTTATTTCATCCGTATACACATTGTCGCAAGCGTCCGTTACCGTTACTGAATATGCTCCTGCTTGCATCGCCTCAATCGTAGAAGCAGTCGAGCCATTTTGCCATGTATAATCTACATCAAGGAATGTTCCTGCATCGAGTAATACACTTTCACCTTCACAAAGAACGGTATCTTCGCCTAAATTGAGTTGAATGGCATTCACATCATTCAAGGCAATAACTACATTCGTCATATCGCTACACCCTTCCGCATTAGTCACGGTCAGGCTGTAAGTACCTTCGGAATTCACATTGATGGTATTACTTGTTTCTCCCGTACTCCATTGGTAATCGCCATTGCCGCTTGTGCGCAAAGTGACCATTTCATTTTCGCAGAGCGTACTCGGCGCATCCAAAATTTCCGCGACAGGGCTTTCAATAGCATTTACCACAAAACTAGCCACATTTTCGCAAGCATTTGCATCGGTAATGGTCACGCTATACGTACCGCCTTCCATAGCCGTGATGTTATTGCCTATTTCGTTCGTATTCCAAACAAAATCACCTGTACCTGAAGCACTCAATAGGCTTGTTTCATTGGCACAAATCGCGTCATCGCCTGTAATGCTTATTGCTGGGAGTTCATTAATGGTAAATGTAATTGCTGTTCTTAAACTACTCACACAACCAGAGGCTTCTTCGCGTAAACTAGCATAATACGTGCCTGCTTGTGTAGGTGTAAAAGTGCTAATTGCCTCCGCGAGTAAAGTGCCGCCTGTAGGTGCATCGTACCAATCCACGACGATGCCTTCGCTTGCACCTTCTACGCTTAAAGTAGGAATCGCGTCCCCCATACATATCGCTACATTACCCACGCTAGTAGGCGCAGCTAGTTCAGGGCAATCGCAATCGGGCGCGTTGATGTCAAAACTTGCGCTACATCCTGTTAGGCTATTCATCAAAGACACTTGCACATCAATGCCTTCTGGAATGGTGAAGCTATACTCTCCACTTGCTTGTGCGAATGTACCTGCGGAAAGATTGATCGCTACATTATCAGCAATAAGTGCAGAGAATGTATATTCTGTTAAATCAGGCGTACAAGCTGCACTATTTACGAGTGTGAAATTCGGTAGTTCGTTTTCAGTTACCGTCCAAGTAGCGATGTCAGTACAGCCATTTTCATCAGTAACGGTAAGCATATATTCCCCACTTTCTACTAGGATTTGCTCGCTGCTTTCGCCTGTACTCCAAGCGAGTATACCACCACTGCCTGAAAGTGTAGCTTGCTCGCCCGCGCAATAATTTTCGTCGCCGCTAATACTTGCGATAGCTGCTGCAAATTCGCTAATGCTGGTGCTACCTTCATTCTCGCAGCCATTGGCATCGGTAATGGTTACGTTATAATCACCCACGCCTACATTGATGCTTGCGGTCGTTTCGCCATTCTCCCAAAGATATGTTTCGCCACCACTTGCTGTTAAAGTCAGCGTCTCACCCACACAAACTTGATTGTCTGGACTGAAACTTACGATAGGTAAGCTTAGTTCGTTCACACTTACAGGAGTCAATTGACTACTCACACAGCCTGAGCTTAGTTCTACGGTTTGAGCATAATACGTACCTACCGCATCTGGCATATACGTCAAACTTTCTGTAGCTAATGGAATCGTCGCAGCAGCGTCCGCGAACCAATTGACGGAGAGCGTTGTGTTTTCTATACTAACTGTTAAATTAGGTAAAGCATCGCCCGCACAAATCTCTGTATCTCCATCGCTAATAGGCGCGGCTAAAACTGGACAGCTACAATCGGGCGCATTGATAGGGAAACTTTGCGAACAGCCTGTCATATCATTCGTGACCTCTACTGTTATAGAAATATCCGCAGGGATAGTAATTGTATATATACCTGCATTTTCGCTCACTAGGCCTGCCGAAGTCGTTAGGCTCGCATTTTCGCTAATACTCGCTACTACAGTATATTCTGTTAGATTTTCGCTGCAAAGTGCGGCTTGTTGCGTGGTAAATGTTGGCAATTCTTCTGCCATGACGCTAATATTCGCTTCGCCTTCGCAGCCGTTTGAGTCTGTAACGGTGACGCTTATATCCTCTGTTTGCTCGACAGTAATTATATCATTCGTCGCGCCTGTACTCCATTGATAACTTACACCACCATTTGCGGTGAGTGTCGTTAGTTCACCTTCACAAAATGTAGCATTTCCATCAATAGCTGCCATAGTGGACGCGAAGTTGCTAATGCTTACCATCGCTTCATTTTGGCAGCCATTTTCGTCCGTTACCGTCACACTATACGCTCCCGCGCCTGCATTGATGCTTGCGCTGCTTTCCGTAGTATTCCATTCGTAAGTCGTTCCACCACTTGCTGTCAGAAGTAAAGTTTCATCGGTACAAACCATTCTATCTTCTGAAAAACTAATGCTTGGACGGGCGCGCTCGCTCACTTGTATCCGTAGGCGGGTGCTGCTGGTGCAATTAGTGACTAGTTCAACCGTTTCGGCATAATACGTACCCGCTTGAGTAGGCTGAAAATCGTTGCTCGTAGCGATAGCTGTGCCACCGCTTTCGACCTCATACCAGCGTATTTCGGTGTCGGCTTCATTTGCTGTCGCGCTTAAGATTGGTAAAGCATCATCAGGACAATAGAATAATTCTTGCTCGCCCATCGGTGCTGCTAGAACAGGGCAACTACAATCTGGTGCAGTAATATTTTCGGTACTCGTACAGCCTGTTTGTGTATTGGTCAAGGTATATTCTACATTGATACCTTCAGGAATCGTGAGGGTATAAACACCATTGTTTTCCTCTACCATACCCGTCGAAACACTAATTTCTGTATCTGCACTCAATGTGCCGATTACGGTATATTGTGTTCTGTCATCATTGCAAGTGGCGGCTTGTTGGGTACTAAGTGTAGGTAATTCATTTTCAATAATTTCCACACTCGTTTGGTCTTGACAGCCGTTTTCATCTGTTACAGTAAGGCGCACTTCGCCCGCTTCGTTTACCGTAATGGTTTCGCTTTCTTCATTTGTTACATTCCATTCATAAATAAAGCCGCCGCTGGCCGTCAATGTTGTTTCGCCCCCAGCGCAAAAGTCTGTATTTCCACTAATTTCCGCTACGGGTAATTCAAAGGATGTGACACTAACCGTAGTCTCGCTTTGGCAGCCATTGGCATCAGTTGCAGTTACTATATAGTCACCAATTCCTACAATAATGGAAGGCCCACTTGCTCCTGTACTCCATTGGTAGCTAACACCGCCGCTTGCAAAGAGCAATAAGCTTTCACCAGGACAAAGCATTCTATCATCATTAAATGTAACGATAGGCCCAGCCTGTTCCGCTACTTGCACACTCAAGCGTGTACTGCTGGTACAACCCGATGAAATTTCTAAAGTTTCTGCATAATAAGTGCCTGCTTGTGTCGGTTGGAAAGTACCGCCCGTAGCAATAGGTAGTCCGCCATTCGCTACATCATACCATTGAATACTTGTTCCTGTCTCTGCCGAAAACGCATTTAGACTAGGAATTGGACTGCCTTCACAGTAGACTACTTCCTGATTACCCGTAGGTGCAGCGAGTACAGGGCAGCTACAGTCAGGCGCGCTAATAGTTTGGGTAATGGCGCATCCTGTTTGGGTATTTGTAACCGTGTATTCTACATTCACGCCTTCGGGTATCGTGAGGGTGTATACGCCATTATTTTCCTCTACCGTTCCAGCCGAGATGCTTAAATCGGTATTCGGACTTAGCGTCGCGGTCACGGTATATTCTGTTCTATCATCGCTACAAGTAGCGGCTTGCTGCGTGGTGAAGGTCGGGAGTTCGTTTTGTGTTACTTCTATACTTGTTTCATCTTGGCAGCCATTGCTGTCTGTTACCGTTACGCCTATTGTACCCGCTTGATTGATAGTGATAATATCGCTCATGGCGTTGGTACTCCATTGGTAGCTGATGCCACCGCTTGCCGTGAGTGTCGTTTGTTCGCCTCCACAAAATTGAGCGTTTCCTGAAATACTTGCCGTTGGTGCAGCAAATTCGATGATGCTCACACTTGCTTCATTTTGACAGCCATTACCATCCGTTGCCGTGACACTATAATCGCCTACGCCGACGGTAATCGTCGCGCTCATCGCGTTCGTATTCCATTCGTAATTTACACCTCCGCTTGCCGTAAGTAATAGTGTTTCATCGGGACACACCATTCTATTCTCCGAGAAGCTAATGCTTGGACGGGCGCGCTCGACGACTTGTACACTTAGGCGTGTGCTACTCGTACAGCTTGAAGCGGTTTCGACGGTTTCTGCAAAGTAAGTACCTGCTTGCGTCGGTTGGAAAGTATTTCCAGTACCGATAGGCGCGCCGCTGCTTGCTACATCATACCAACGAATTTCGGTGCCTGCTTCGCTCGCTGATGCCGTTAGCATTGGTAATGCTTCATCGGGACAATAGAAAAATTCTTGCTCGCCCATCGGTGCTGCTAGTACTGGACAGCTACAATCTGGTGCAGTAATATTTTCGGTGCTAGTGCAGCCTGTTTCTGTATTAGTTAAGGTATATTCTACATCTATCCCTTCGGGTATTGTGAGGGTGTAAACGCCATTATTTTCTTCAATACTTCCAGCCGAAATACTTAAATCCGTATTTGGGCTTAAAGTTGCTGTTACAGTATACTGTGTCCTGTCGTCATTGCAAGTGGCGGCTTGTTGGGTGCTAAGTGTAGGCAATTCATTTTCCATAATTTCCACACTTGTTTGGTCTTGACAGCCGTTTTCATCCGTTACAGTAAGGCGTACTTCGCCTGCTTCATTTACGATAATAGTCTCGCTTTCTTCATTTGTTACATTCCATTCATAAATAAAGCCACCACTTGCCGTTAAGGTCGTTTCTCCACCAGCACAGAAATTCGTATTTCCACTAATTTCCGCTACGGGTAGTTCAAAAGAAGTAACACTAACTGTAGTCTCGCTTTGGCAGCCATTGGCATCGGTTGCTGTTACGGTATAATCGCCAATTCCTACAATAATGGAAGGTCCACTTGCGCCTGTACTCCATTGGTAGCTGACACCACCGCTTGCAAAGAGCAACAAGCTTTCACCAGGACAAAGCATTCTATCATCATTAAATGTAACTATCGGACCAGCCTGTTCTACTACTTGCACACTCAAGCGTGTACTGCTGGTACAACCCGATGAAGTTTCTAAAGTTTCTGCAAAGTAAGTGCCTGCTTGGGTCGGTTGGAAAGTACCACCCGTAGCAATAGGCAGACCGTCATTGGCTACATCATACCATTGAATACTTGTTCCTGCTGCTGCCGAAAACGCATTTAGGCTAGGAATTGGACTGCCTTCGCAATAGATTACTTCCTGATTGCCTGTTGGAGCAGCAAGTACAGGGCAACTACAATCAGGCGCGCTAATAGTTTGGGTAATGGCACAGTCTGTTTGGGTGTTTGTTATCGTGTATTCTACATTTATACCTTCGGGAATGGTCAAAGTATACACACCACTGCTTTCTTCAACTGTTCCTACGGAAATGCTTAAGTCCGTATTTGGACTTAGCGTTGCGGTCACGGTATATTCTGTTCTATCGTCGCTGCAAGTAGCGGCTTGTTGCGTGGTAAAAGTTGGGAGTTCGTTTTGCATGACTTCAAGGCTGGTATCATCTTGGCAGCCATTCACATCCGTCACGGTTACGCTTATGGTTCTTGCTTGATTAAGCATAATAGAGCTACCATTCTCTCCTGTACTCCAATTGAAAGTTGTACCACCACTTGCAGTTAAATTAGTGATGTCTCCAGCACAAAATTGATTGTTTCCTGAAATACTTGCAATTGGTGCAACAAATTCTGAAATATCAACGCTGGCTTCATTTTGACAGCCATTGACATCGGTAGCAGTAACACTATATGTTCCTACACCAACAGTTATAGCGTTGCTAGTTGCTGTTGTATTCCAAATATAACTTACGCCTCCATTTGCTGTCAAAAGTAGCGTTCCTTCTGGGCAAACTGCTCTATTATCAGAGAAACTAATGGCTGGTTGAGTGCGCTCGCTCACTTGTACGCTTAGACGCGTGCTGCTCGTACAATTTGAAGCTGTTTCGACGGTTTCCGCAAAGTAGGTACCTGCTTGCGTCGGCTGGAACGAATTCCCCATGGCGATAGGCGCACCGCCACTTTCCACATCATACCAACGAATTTCCATGCCAGTTTCGTTGGCACTTGCTGTGAGCATTGGTAAATCCTCATCGGGGCAATAGAAAAACTCTTGTCCGCCTGTTGGCGCAGCTAATACGGGGCAGCTACAATCTGGGGCAGCGATGGTTTGCATCGTCGAGCAGCCCGTTTGAGTGTTCGTGATGGTGTATTCTACATTTACGCCTTCGGGAATGGTGATCGTATACACCCCATTGTTTTCCTCAATTATTCCATCTGAAATGCTCAAGTTCGTATTTGGACTTAAGATAGCTGTAATGGTATACTGTGTTCTATCGTCGCTACATGCTGCAGCTTGCTGAGTAGTAAACGTAGGCAGTTCATTCTGTATAATGTCTAAGCTAGTATCATCTTGACAACCATTAGTATCTGTAATGCTTACGCTTACTATGCCTGCTTGGTCTACTGTAATAGAATTGTTACTTTCTCCTGTACTCCAGCTAAAACTAGTGCCTCCGCTTGCCGTTAGTGTAGTCATTCCGCCAGTACAAAATTGGTTATCACCTGTAATACTTGCCGTTGGAGCAACAAATTCGGTGATGCTTACCATTGCTTCATTTTGGCAGTTATTTCCATCTGTTACTGTGATATTATAATCTCCTGCAACAGCGGTGATAGTTGCATTATTTTCTCCTGTACTCCAGTTGTAGGTCACACCGCCTGTGGCAGTAAGTTGAAGATTTTCATCAGGGCATACCATCCTATCGGGGCTAAAGCCAATTTGTGGTAATGCCCGTTCAATAACTTCAATTGCTACGCGCGTACCACTTACACAGCCTGAAACAGTTTCTCTGCTTTCTGCATGGTAGGTGCCTGCTTGAGTAGGTTGGAAAGTATTGCCTATTTCAAGTGGTTGTCCTCCACTGGCTACATCATACCAAAGTACTTCAAAATTATCTTCTACGCTTGCACTTATAGAAGGAATCGCTGTTCCAATACAGTAAGCAACTTGGTTTTGATTGGTTACAGGCAAAGCTACATTTGAACAGTTACAATTAGGCGCAGTAATAGGTTGTGTAATGGAACAAGCCGTATTATCATCTTGCACCATAATCGTATATGAAGTGCCTGTGATGGCTCTAAGTGTATATACTCCATTATTTTCATTTATAATCACTAAGGGATCATCTACACTTAGCGTTGAGTTTGCTGGAATAGTTAAACTGACATCGTAATCTGCTAAACTAGGATTGCAGGCAGCATTATTTATGATGATAATATTTGGGCGTGGATTTTCTACAACTGTTACTTCATCTGTAATTTCACAACCTTCAGCAGTACGTATTGTAATGCTATATGTAGCTGCTTGATTGACCGTAATAGCATTGTTTGTCGAGCCATTACTCCATAAGTAGGTATCACTAGGACTGCCTCCGTTTATAGATAAAGTCGTGCTTTCTCCTGCACAAAATGCAGGATTACCTGTAATCCCTGCTCCACTAAGCACATCTTCTGTCACCGTAATCGTCTCCGAATCCGTACAGCCTGTTGCGCCCGTTACTTCTACTGTATAGGTTTCACCAGCCATCGCTTCAATGGTAGGTGTAGTTTCCCCATTCGACCAACGATAACTCACACCGCCACTAGCGGTGATGTTAGTTGCTTCGCCTTCACAGGCACGAGTGTCGCCTGTAATTTGAGCATCAGGCGTACCATTAAGCACTTCAAAACTATCCTCAAAATCACCACAGGCATTATTTACTACAAAACCGTAAGCACCTGGTGTGTCAATATCATACATGCTATTGGATGAATTGCCACTTGGACCCACCCAAGCAATGGTAGAAGCAGCCGTCATATCAAAGCCACGCGTAGTAGTTTCTCCAATACAAATCGTAAAGTCTTCTATTTCATAACCTCCTGCTGGCACGATTTCAAATTCGACAGTGATGGTTCGGATGGCTTCTGCACAAGCATTGCTTACTGTTACCATATAGCTGCCTGCTTCTGTGACGCTAATAGTTGGGTTAGTGCTACCATTACTCCAGCTATAATTGAAATCTGAGCCAATATCTTCACCAATAGTATGAGGAATATCTGTGGAACAAGGGAAGTGTTCTAATGTAGGATTGAAGTCAATATCGGTAATGAATTCTATAAAAATTTCATCGCTAATAGGGGCTCCACAATCTGGCGTAACCATAACAGAATAAGTACCTGTTTGAGTAACACTAATAGTCCGTGTCGTTTCGCCTGTACTCCACTCATAGCCATTCGCTACGCCTGCATCTAGAATTTGTGCACCATCGGAGGCGCAAAGTCCTGTTCTGTCATCGCCTAAATCAAGGTTTACACCACCTGCTACTATTGTTTCCGCTTCTCCTATATTACAGCCGCTCTGATCTGAAACTGTAACGCTATACGTGCCAGGTTCTGTAATAGTAATTTTATCAGGGGCTTGAAACCCCTGACCTGAGATACCATTCGACCAAGTAATCGCATAGTTGAATGGGAAAAAGGCATCGTCTACTTTGGCAGCTAATTCTAAACTCCCGTCTTGACAAATATCGCCATCTCCTTGTTCAATGTTTACTTCTAAATCGCCTGCTAAGCTAAAGTTAAATACTAAATCATCCGTGCTACCGAGGTTGGCAAAAAATGAATTCCCACAAGCATCTATAATAGTATTTGCATTATCTTGAAATGGAATAGTAAAGGTATATTCCCCGATTTCATTCGGTTGGGGTGTTATATCAATTCCTATATATCTAATCCCAGTAGCCTCCAAATCGCATTCTGGAGTCACTGGTCTTGTGTTATAAACGCGCCCACTAGGGCCAATTAATTGAGTTTGAAAACCTGCAATACTATTACAATCAATATTTTCTGAAAATTCAATTCGTATCTCTCTATCGCATAATTCGCTAGGGAAGGTAATATCATTGAAGTCTAGTGAAGGGGCTTGTGCATCAAAAATACCTGTATTGGCATCAGTTAGGCTGAAATCTAAAGTATAGCCATCCGTTGAATCAGTAAAGTTAGATACTAATAAAGCATAGGTATTGCCTTCCTGAACAGTAATTAAATTATTAAAAGGTGAGTCACCAGCTCCCTGTGAATCAGCATTTGTACCACCATTAGGTCCAGTATCACCTGCTGTGCTTGAGTAGTTGCAACTTACCAATAAACTAGCATCTGTTCGTATATCTTCACAACGGGCATTTGTAAGATTAAAGAGCGCAAAATCATAATCATCTTCAGGGGTAAGAGGACTAATTACGAAGCCAAATTGTCCAGTATTATTCACCGTAAAGATATACCAGACTGAGCTTCCAGTCTCTTCTTCTGAAAAAAGTTCGCCCGCTTCTCCAAATTCCAAGCAAGAAATATCAGGATTAATGTCATTATAATTTCCAATTCCACTAGGGATTTGATTTTCTACATATATATTGGCACATATAGGGATTGCCCCCAAACAATCTTGTATAGTAGGTACTGGCGGTACTTGTGCTTGTGCAATTAGGGTACACCAAAGGCTTATCAACACACTTAAGTGTAAAGGTTTCACTCCCATCATTTATATGTTTATTTATTTTGCGCTATTTTTAGGTGTAGAATGTACTCTGCGTTAAAAGGCGGGCAGGTGCTGCTTAAAAGAGCGTAATATTACAAATAGGAATTCAAAATTCAAAAATAATATAAGTACTAGGTTGAAATACAAGCAAGTATTTAGCAAGTTATCTTCAAGACATTTTAAGCAAGTACTTTTTTTTATGTAAATGATAAAGTTTAGCGGTTGTAAAGTCTAAACAAATTGTCTAAGCTACCCCTAACTAAAATACTTACCTTCGCCGCATTGAATGCAATTGAATATTCTAATGAACGCATCGAATCGTTATATTTGTATACACGGACATTTTTATCAGCCACCACGCGAAAATGCTTGGCTGGAGGTCATTGAAAAGCAAGACTCTGCTGCGCCTTTCCATGATTGGAATGAGCGTATCAATTCGGAGTGCTATGCCCCCAATGCGGCTGCTCGCATATTGGATGAAGAACGTTTGATTGAAAAAATAGTCAATAATTACGTTCGTATATCTTTTAATATTGGCCCGACCCTACTTTCTTGGATGGAACAGCGTGATCCTGCTACTTATCGGCGCATACTAGAAGCAGATCGCATAGCAAGAGAACGTTACAATGGGCATGGCTCGGCAATAGCACAGACCTACAACCACCTCATTATGCCGCTTGCTAATGAACGCGACCAAGTCACACAAACCCTTTGGGGAATTAAGGACTTTGAGTATCGCTTCCGACGCAAGCCTAAAGGTATGTGGCTATCCGAAACGGCAGTAAATACCGCTACACTTGAAGTTTTGGCTAAATATGGTATCGAATTTACCATTTTAGCTCCACGCCAAGCTAAAGCATACCGTAAAATTGGAGCTGCGGATTGGATAGAAGGTGGGGTAGACCCTCGCCGCCCTTATGTTTGTAATTTGCCTTCAGGACGTAGTATTAATTTGTTTGTCTATGATGGTAATGTATCGCAAGGAGTTGCTTTTGAGGGGCTTTTGAATAATGGCAAAAGCTTTGCACAGCGACTTTTGGGTGCATTGGATGGCAGAGAAGAACCACAGCTCGTACATATCGCTACGGATGGCGAAAGTTATGGACACCATCATCGCTATGGCGAAATGGCTTTGGCAGATTGCCTGAACCATATTGAGCAGCATGATTCGGTGGATATTATTAATTATGAGGCTTATTTAGCCAAATTTCCACCACAATACGAACTCCAAATTCATGACAACACTTCTTGGAGTTGTGTGCATGGTGTAGAGCGTTGGCGATCGGATTGTGGCTGTCATACGGGCGGTGAAGCAGGCTGGCATCAACGTTGGCGCGCGCCACTACGGGATACCTTGGACTGGCTGCGCGATCAATTGATTCCCATTTATGAGCGTGAAGGTTCCAAATATATAGGCGATGTGTGGGCAGCACGTGATGATTACATCCAAGTATTATTGCACCAACGTTCTCCAGAAAGTATACAGCAGTTTTTCAAGCAACATGCCCTTTATCCACTAGCACAAGCCGAGCAAACAAAGGTGCTGCGAATGCTAGAAATGCAACGACATGCCATGCTGATGTATACGAGTTGTGCGTGGTTTTTTAATGAAATTTCTGGTATTGAGACCAATCAAACGCTACAATATGCCAATCGTGCTATTCATTATGCGGGTCAAGTGGGGCAAGTAGATTTGCATGAGGAATTTGTACAACGCCTCGCGCAAGCTCCTAGTAATATTCATGCTACTGGAGCAGAAAGTTACCTCAAAAATGTAGTGCCTGCGCGTGTAGATTTGGAGCGAGTAGGGATGCACTATGCCGCAGCTTCGCTTTTCGTGGATGATCCAGAGGAGTTAAGTTTGTTTAATTATACGGCTAAAAATGAACATTTTGAGCGACTAATAGCTGGTACGCAACGCTTTGCTGTAGGGCGAACGGTTGTAAAGTCGCGCGTGACACACTCAGAGAAGCTATTCAGCTTCGTAGTAGTCTATTTGGGACAACAAAATATATTGGGGAGTATTTCTACGAGTATGGACGCGGAGACTTATCAGCAAATGCAAGCCGAGACAGCCGAAGCGTTTAAAAGTACGGATTTAGGGCGCGTTCTAGCTACTGTGCAACGCTACTTTAAGCTCAATAACTTTACAATATGGCAACTTTTTCAAGATGAAAAGCGACGTATTCTGAAAGATATTTCTGATAGCAATCTACAGCAAGCAGAAATCGCTTTCCGTGATGTGTATAACGACAATTACCAACTGATGACGGGCTTACGACAGAGTGGTATTCCACTGCCTGATGTCTATACTAGTGTCATTCAGTATGTCGTGAATCACGATTTAGAGCAGTTTTTTGAGCAAGAAGAATTATCCATAGAAGAGATAGAACGACTGAAGAATGAATTGGAAAAATGGAATGTTAGTATTTCTAATCCAAAAACACTCACGCTGGTAGCAGAAGAGCGTATCTTTAAAGAAATACAGGCAATCGAATTGGCTAAAAGTGATTTGAAACATCTTTCTAGCCTCAATACGGTATTAGAAAATTTGCAAGCAATGGGCGTGGAACTCAATGTGTGGAAAGGACAAAACTTATACTATTCTTTGCTGCATGAATATAAAGATGGCAAACGCCGCTATCCTGACGTGCGTTGGGAAGAAGCCTTTAAATATCTAGGGAAATTATTGAAGGTGAAGAGTTAGACTTCAAGTTTTACTATCAGCTATTGGCAGTTAGCAATTGGTAAATACTGAAT
>JAHDCQ010000141.1 GCA_020629845.1 Saprospiraceae bacterium
GCACTGCGCTGTTGCTTTACCGATGCCTCGCCCTGCACCTGTTATGAATATTGACCTTTGTTCCATTTGTGTTTAGCTTTAAATTTATTGCTTGTTCCCTTAATCCAAAAACACGGGCAAAGCCGTCATTACACCCAAGTGATTACGGTGTCGCACCGCTACATGATAATTCGCCGCTTTGAAACATTCAAAAGTCACAGGACTTGTGCCATCTACATCTACTATATCCCCATCGCGTTGCAGAAGTGCTGAACGGGTGGCAAGTATAGTGCTAGGCATATTTTCGTCGCGTAATTCTATGACTACCCAATCCACGATAGCGTTGTTGCCTGTTTGTGTCATTGCACTTGCTACCATTGTTTCACCGCCGCCTTCGCCATAGTGTGTATAGCCGAGCGCGCTGAATGGTTCGGTGTTGGGTAGTAAAGCATTGGTGTTTAAATTATCACGCATCAGACCGCCATCCAAAGCTCCTTGCAAATAGACCTTTGCTTGCAGTTGCACTTGATCAATAGGACGCGCATTTACCAGTTCTATTTTGTGCCAATTGCCCCCATCTTGCGGATTGAATGCGATAAGCTGTTCTTCATCTGGAAAGCGCACAACAAGGCTGTCGCGGGTAGCATTCCAAGAAGTTTCAGGCAGTTCATCGCCATTATAGTGCGGATAAAGCAATACCCGAAAATCAGGCGCGATACTATTACTTTCTACCACTAAGCGATGACGGAAAAATGGAGGATTTGGATTATACTGATTGCCACTGAAAAAGTCATAGTATTCTAAGTCTTCCAAATAGCCATTTGGCGTAGCACCTGTATAGTTTTCATTGTTCAAAATACGCACCAATAAGCGGCGATTACCCGTCGCATCGGGTTCTTTTAGAATGATGTCATTTTGATAGCGACAGTCATCTAAGTTTACCGTATTACTTTCAATCGTCAGGTCGTTGGCTACTTGTGCTACCCATTTGTAATTATGTACCGCATCATCTTTTTCGACATCATCTACTACTAACATAAATGGATTGTTACCTCTCACCATTCCTACAGTTCTGATGACACGCTCCATCGGATTATATTCGCGCTTCACGATACGCTCAAAACGTCCTGCCGATACCCAACTTGGAAAATCATAGAATGGAATATTGAACTGTGCTTCCGATTGCGTCTGATATTGAAAGTCGTTCCAAGTTTCCGTTACGGCTGTCCATCCATTAGAGCCAAGTTGTGGGTGGTCGCCCGTTTGTGCTGACCAATCCCACTCCCACGTATAGGCATAGGTCGCATCGCCCGTCACGCAGGTAATATCATTGCCGCTCTGATAGTCCAATACTTTGCCTGGCTGACGGCATTTATCGCCTTCGAGCGTACTCACGCCCATGCCCACATCATCTATCATAATACCACTATGGAAATACATTGGTTGGAAAGGACTGCCACCGTAGGTTTTGCGTACCCAAATCCGTCCAAGTCCGCTTAGGGTAAAATCATTTCTATCGCCATGCGTATGTCCACCCATGTCTTGTCGGCAATGAAATTGACTGGCTAAAGCAAGACTATCCGTACCGCTTCGCAGAATGGCTAAACCTCTATCAGGCGCGAAATAATCCGTAGGAATAGCAGTAGTTGCACGAGTATCAAAGTCTACATCATCATAATCGAGGGCAAAAACTGCCGCAGGAACCATATAGTTTAAGTAGCTGTCATCGGGACGAAATTGCTGATAGACATAGCCATCCGAATCATTATTACGTGCTTGTCGGATGTAATTGCGCCACACAAAATCTACTGTAGGGTCGTTCGGAAATATCCATTTTAAACCTATTGGGTCAGCACTATTGGGTTTATATTTTCCCCTTTCTGCGTCGTAGCCACTACCGCCCCACACATCATAGCTCGTGAAGGCATATCCAAAAGGCTGTGTGATAGCAGGTAAAAATTCTTTGGCATAAGCCCGCAAATGCGGATGTCCTAAAAGACTATATCCACGCTTGGCAGCAGCCACTAAATTTACTGCCATCATATAATTTTTACCTAATCCTTCATAACCTGCTCCTGATGGATACCAACCATAATTGATAAATATATGCAAGCTACGCATCCAATCGTGTGTAAGGTCGGGTTTATAGCCTGCTTCGCCTTCAATCGCCAAGTTGGGAATAATTTCAAAGTTATTGAGTGTACTCCAATTACTAGTATGAGCATAGCTCGTTACGCCTACTCCATAGCGCGGTGCATCGGGGATGACTTTTACGATGGCTTGGCGCACGATGTCGCGTTGGGGCGTAGTCATCGCATTATAGTTTATGTCATAGGCTAATGCCATGTGCGTAGCTGGGAAATAGCGAAAATCATTACCATTGGGACTAACCATTGGGTCGGTAATGGCATGATTCGCCCAAAAAGTAATAGCCGTAGCTAAATCCGCAGCGCGGTCGTCATAGTTTTCGCCCGTATCGGGGTCGAAAGTGCCTTGATTCATCAAACATTCAAAGGCTTCTAATGCCATGATAGAGCCCAGCAAACTACGGCGTGTTTGGTTGAAGCCTGCATCGCTAAATACAGTTGCGTCGCCAGCAATAAGTCGCGTATAGTAAGGCTCATTATCCCAAAAACCTTCATTATCTATCAGGCGATTGCCGTCGCAGTCGAGAGCATAGGTGCCAAAGCGTTGATATAAACCCGTACTCCAACCAAGATTGAGTAGGGTAGTGTAGGCATGAATTTGACGACTCACCCACTTTCCGCTTTCGGTAGTAGTCAAGCGGTTTTGAATATCAGGAATTTCATCAGGGTTGAAATAGACACGCGGATGGATGCCCACAGGCGGCGCATGCTTGATGGTATTTACATCCGTGAAATCGAAAATCACAGGGCGCGTACCGACTCCTGTGTTATCGTCGGTGGTGTAATTGTCCCAAGCATAAGTATAGCCAGCTACTTGACTCGTAGGTGCGTAAGTATAAGCGGCAGGATCACAAAAAACATAGCCTCCTTCTTGATAAAGCTTTGTTATATCCACAGCACTTAGGGCTTCATCGAAGATGATGTAGTCGTCCATTTTGCCAGGGTAGTTCCGCCAATCGCCATTATGTCTAGCTCCAATAATTAAGTCGTTAGTAGGCGAATTGAAAGAAGCGGCTACGGTATGGCTTTGTGTTTTTATGGGGTTGCCATTTAGGTACATTACCAAATTATTGGTGGTACTCGTAAAGTCAAAAGTAACGGCTAAGTGTTGCCAAGTGCCATCAAAAATACCATCTGAGGCATTGCTGGTAATAATATAATTCGGGTCTTGAAAACGAAATTCTACACCACTTGTGTTCATCAATATATCGAACGTACTACCAATGCCCGATAGCCTTCTGAAAATATAGCTACCATCGTAGTTGAAATTTGCCCAAAATGCAATAGTGATACCATTGGTTGCAGCAATATCACCGAGGCTTGCCGTAGTTGTATTAGAAGCGACGCGAATATAGCCTTCCGTAGGACTAAAATCCCAAGCAGTAAGCGATTGCGGAACTGCGCCTTGTATAAAGTCAGGATCGGCGGTGAGAGCATTGGAGAGTGTGCCTGTAGTATTGCCTGTGGCATCTATTATTGCTCCTGTTCCTGTGGTAGGGGCTTGACTCATATTGTAAAATATCTTAGCAGTTTGGGCGTGCATACAAGTCGTGGCCAGTACTAGCCATAGCAGTAATGCAGTTTGCTTTTTCATATATTAAGTTTAGGTACGAAAAATATAAGTGAATGTAAGAAAAGGGAAGAAGAAAAGTTGGTAAATAGGTACTACTTTTGGTCTATGCTTGCTATATTTTACACTATCTGGTGAAAATTCGCTTGGATTTATAAAAACAAATCCCCAAGACTTCTAAAAGTCATGGGGATTTGTTTTTCTGTAGCAGAAAAAAGTTATCGCACAAAAATCACTTGTCCTGGAATCACCGTTTCAGCAACTTCCATGTTATTTAAGCGTTTCAATTCATCTATGCCTATACCATATTGGCGCGCAATACTGTGTAGGGTTTCGCGGGCGCGTACTCGATGCGTTTGCGAACCGCTTCTTGTGTAATTGTTGCTTTGCGATTGATAATCATAAGGTGCAGGATTTGGCACATAGCCCGATTTTTCCTGCATATCATTCTCAAAATAATTGGTACGTACTGCATTTGATTGTGTGCTTGTAGTAGTAGCAGTTGTACCTGTGCTTGTTGTCGTTGTATTTGGGCGCGCTGAGCAGTCGGATGTCACTAAGCGTTGCCCAGGATAAATAGCTGTATTTGCTGACAAGCCATTCAAGTCCATGAAGCGGGCAGGCGTATAGCCATAGAGCTTGGCAATGGAATGAATCGTTTCACCAGCTTGCACCACATGTACGCCATTGGTAGTTTGCCATGCAGGAGTACCGTAGCGATTGTCAGGTGTTGTATTTACTGGACGTGTCACTACCGTAGTAGGAGTGGTAGTAGTAGTACGAACAGGTGCAGTAGCTATGGTAGTAGTACCTCTGCTTACGAAGTCGTCGCAGCCGCGTATGCGCAATTGCTGTCCTGGCTTTAAGATAAAACTGGATAGATTATTGCAACGACCTAATTGCTCCAAGGTGATGCCATATGCCTTAGCAATGCTATAAGCTGTTTCACGCTTCTGTACGATATGTACATTACCACTAGTGGTGCGTACATTCACCTTACCGTAGTTTTTGTTAGATGCTCCTAGAGGTGGCAATCTATAATTATCTGTTCGGTAGACAGGCAATGTTCTGCTAGTGCCGCGCGAATTATATACTTCTGGCTGCGGACGTGTATCGCGGTAAACGGTGGTATTATAGCTTGGGGTAGTGGTTCTATAGGTAGGCTGCGTAGTCACTTGCCCTGCTGTATATCGTTCAACAGCCACATCGGTAGCTAAACGCTTGTCCGTATTATAATCGCTCGATGATAAAATACGTGTTCTAGTAGCCGAAGCGGATACGCTTGGGGTGTACGTGCGTCTAGGCTCACCCTGATAGCTAGGCGTACTATCTGTAACTCTTCTTGTATAGACTACATCACCAGGTTGAGGTTGATTATTACTTGGTGTAGGATAAGTAGTTCTAGTAGTTGGAGTGGGAGTACTTGTTGTACTCGGTCGAGTAGTAGGCGTAGGGTTCGTATATACTTGCTCTTCTTTATAATATCCATCTTCAAAATCTACGTCTTGCTCTTGCACTTGCCCTATACTATCATCATAGCCTGCTGTGCCATTACAAACTCCATTTAGATAGTCTGCAAAATTGGTAGCATTAATATTGGCTAGTCTTATATTTTCCTGATAAGAAGCATTGCTTACAATGCCTACTTCTGGCAAAATTGTCATGTCCGAAAGCTGCCCGTTTCTATCTGATACGCTAAAGGTATATCCTGTGCGGCAAGCATAATTCGTTGTTCCCACAAAAAATATCTGCGTAGCGGAAGCGCGGGTATTCAGATTATTATTATTTGCATCGTCATAAAGATTATGGGCAAATGCAAACTCTTTCGATTCATATTCTAAATAATCGCTACGATAGCTAAAATAAGAAGCTTTCAGGATAGGTGAGACCAAGAAGCGTCCTTTGCCCTCTTTTCGCACCATATAGAAAGTAGTGCCAGAGCTATTATTGATTTGGTCTATAATATTTTTATTCAAACTTGGATTATTACAAGAAATCAATGCGCCCGAAATGCGTGGCTTATAGTTCTGTGACTCTTGTCCTATTTCTAAGTAAATGCGTTCGGTATCACTCAATTGAACGGCATACACAATATTCTCGCCCTCATAAGGCGTGCTATATTTAAAGCGTTCGGTACAGCTCGGATTAAATAGTACATAACGCTGTCCCCAAGTAGTAATGCTAACCAACAAGCAAGCTATCAATGCAGTATATTTCATGGATATTTTAATTTAGAGCATGTTTGGAATTTTTGCGAACTGAAATTCAATAGTTTGCGGTTCTGACAAGATAAAAAATAAATGGTTGATCTGGATATAAAGTAGTCAGACAAAAATAATCTAACAACTTCTTGGAAACTCTTTTTTCCTGACTCTTCGTTACAAAAACTATCACTATGCGTAGGCATGGCTCAAGTTTTTGTGCCTCAATTCAGAAAAAAATAGTAGCTAATTAGTTGTCATCTTATTTTTGTCTGACTACTTAGCATTTATTTTTTATGCAGTCAGGTTCGTAAAATATTGGTTTTCAGGAAAGAAAAATCCAAACATGCTCTTAGAAAGGTACTAATCTTTAGTTTGACCCATGCACTTGAGACATAATCGAAAAGTGTAAGTCACCTGAAATCAGTATTTTATATATTTTTTCTAACGGACAATAGCTTGCAAAGTTGTATCATTAAATTGATTTTTGCTAGTAGAATGGCGTTAAATTCGAGAAAAGGGCGAAAATTTTAGTAAAAAAGGACGAAAAAGGAGCAAGAACGGTATTAAATCAGTCCCTGATTAGCGGCATATAAAACCAACTCGGAGGCATTCTTAAGTTGGAGTTTTTTCATAATATTTTTACGGTGGGTATAGACGGTGTGCGGACTAAGGTGCAGTTGTTCAGCGATTTCTTTAGCTACCTTTCCTTGAGCAATCAATTGCACAATTTCCTGCTCGCGACGACTAAGCGCGTCCATAGTAGGATTGGGAGAGCTAGGGGTTTGCCCAAACGATTTTTGTAGGATATAGCCCATTACTTTTTTACAGAAAAAATTTTCACCACGTCCTGTTGCTCGTATCGCATCAATGATTTCATCGCGAGAGCATTTTTTAGTGAGATAGCTATTGATACCCGATTGAATAAGCTGTTCGATACGCGCACGATTATCATCGGCACTAATAATGAGTAGGTTAGTATTGGGCGAATGTTGCTTAATGGTTTCAACGATTTGATTAGAAAAATGTGCGGCTTGATTATGGTCTAGAATAAGGACATCGGGTTGCTGCTGCAAAAGCGCGAGCAATTGCAGCTTGTTGGTAGCTTCTCCCACTACTTCAAAGTCCTCAATTTCTTCCAAAAGATATTGTAGACCTACTCGAATCAAATACTCTGAATCTGCTAACCCAATTGTCGTTACTGCCATACTATCTTAATCATGTGGCTGCGAAGATACTTTTTTATTTAGACTTAATATAGATAGAGAGGCAAAATATAGAGAGCTGCTCCGAGCCTTTTCCTATATTTGTATTTCTGTGGTCTACACCGTTTTTTTCTTAGGAATGAGAAATAAATAAGATTACAAATTTTGACTTGGGATTTTTTAGGTGTAACAAGGCGAAAAACACAGTCATAGCAGGGCTAAGGCGAGTATTTTCAACGAAGTTAGACCTATAAAAATCGTAGTCAACTTTGTAAAGTTATTTAATTCTCATTCCTTAATTCACCTTCTACACAGGATGAGTAAACAAACAAATTTTTCGCGTAGCAATATAGGCTTAGCATTAGGCCCAGTATTATTCGCGCTTTGTATTACCTTTTTCCATCCTGAAGGGATGAGTAAAGAAGCGAATGCAGTATTGGCTTGCACCCTTTGGATAGCTGCTTGGTGGATAAGCGAGGCGATTCCTATCAGTGTAACCGCCTTGCTGCCCATTGTGTTATTTCCGCTTACAGGAGCTTTAGGCTTGAAAGAGTCTACTGCCGCCTTTGGGCACAAATATATTTTCCTCTACATGGGTGGTTTTATCATTGCTATTGCCATCGAACGCTGGAATTTGCACAAGCGAATTGCCCTAAACATTATCAACGCCATCGGTACCGATATTACTAAAATCATTCTAGGCTTCATGTTGGCAACGGCATTTATGTCTATGTGGATTTCCAATACGGCTACCTCCGTGATGATGCTCCCAATCGGTATGGCTATTGTAGCGCAATTGCGTGATAATCCTGCTACCAAAGAAGATGAAAACCTCATTTTTGGCAAGGTCTTGATGTTGGCTATTGCATATTCGGCTTCCATTGGTGGTATAGCTACTTTGATTGGCACACCTCCGAATTTAGTGTTGGCAGGCATCGTGGAAGAATTATACGGCATAGAAATTAGTTTTGCTCAATGGTTCAAATTTGGTCTGCCTATCTCCATCCTATTACTCGCAATATGTTGGCTCTATCTCACGAGGTTTGCTTTTAAGTTTAAGCAAACGACTTTCCCCGGTGGCAAAGCAGAAATCAAACGCCTACTACAAGAATTAGGTAAAGTTAGTTTTGAGGAAAAACTGGTATTAACGGTATTTGTAATTACAGCTACGATGTGGATTTCACGGCAGTTTCTACAACAATGGATACCGCAGTTGGATGATACCATTATTGCGATGGCAGCAGGAATATCCCTTTTCTTGCTTCCTGCTCGAAACAATCGGAAACTAATCACTTGGGAAGAGGCAGTAAAAATGCCCTGGGGCGTAATTCTATTATTTGGAGGTGGTATGGCGATTGCCGAAGGCTTCAAAAGTAGTGGTTTAGCCGAATGGATTGGCGGGCAAATGACGCTATTGCAAGGCGTAAGTTTATTTTTCTTGATTTTATTGCTCATTGCTGCTGTCAATTTCCTGACCGAAATCACTTCCAACCTTGCTACTACCGCTATGCTGTTGCCTGTGCTTGCACCAATGGCAGTCACTCTGGGGGTTCATCCTTATCTATTGATGGTATCTGCAACGGTGGCGGCTTCTTGTGCCTTCATGCTACCTGTGGCCACACCGCCCAATGCTGTCGTGTTTGGTTCGGGTTATCTTCGTATTCCAGATATGGTGAAAACAGGTATTTGGATGAATATTATTTCTATTTGTTTATTGTCGCTTATTGTTTATTTTTTGTTGCCTTACATCTGGGGGATTAATCCACTAGAATTTCCAGAGGGATGGGTGAAATAATTAACGCAACTTGCGTTACAGTGTATTAGCGTATTTGAAAGTTGTCCAAGACGATAGGCATTTTAATGAAGCTCAAATAAATAAACGTCCCATGATTTTCCCTATCTCTCACCAATGAATTGGTGGGCTAAAAGTATTTTATCCTTGGTTTCAGCCCACCGATTTATCGGTGGGAATATGGGACGGTTAAATTTTTTCTCTTCATCATTGGTAGGAATGAAATTAAGCAAACTTAGGCAGGTAAACCTTCAAAACATGCTCTAATAGGACTACTCCGCCTCCTCCAACTCCATCTGTGCCTCCAACCAAGCCTCTTCTGCCGTTTCTAAATCTGCCTTGAGTTGCTGGTGTTTTTTGATAATATCCTGAGCATCTGCCTGTTCATAGAAAGTAGGGCTACTCATAGCAGTTTCTATTTTTTTGATTTCATCACCTATCCGATTCATTTTCTTTTCGGCATTGCTCACGGCGCGTTGTAGGCGTTTGCGCTCTTCGTAGCTAAGGGATTTTTTAGGTGCTGTTTGTTTACTGTTTTTGTTCTTTTGAAGTTCTACTTCGCGCATATTATCAAGCGCGCGTTTTTCTAAAAAGTAGTTCACATCACCGAGATGGGTAAAGAGTTGCTTATCCCGAAACTCAATAGTCGTACTCGTTAAACCCGCTAGAAAATCACGGTCGTGAGAAACTACGATGAGCGTGCCGTCGTATTCGATGAGCGCATTCTTGAGGACTTCCTTAGAGTGCATATCCAAGTGGTTGGTAGGCTCATCGAGTACTAGCAAGTTGAATGGACGCAACAACAAACAAGCCAATGCCAAGCGTGCGCGTTCGCCCCCCGAAAGCACCGACACTTTCTTATCCACATCTTCGCCACTAAAAAGGAACGTACCTAGAATATTCCGCAACTTAGTTCGCATTTCTGCTGGCGAATGATTTTCCATTGTTTCCAATAGCGTCAAATTAGACTGCAAGGTGTCCGATTGATTTTGAGCATAGTAGCCAATCATAACATTATGTCCCAAATTCAAATCGCCATCGGTAGCGGGTATGGCATCTACAATGATTTTGGCTAAAGTGGTTTTGCCCTGCCCATTTTGCCCCACAAAAGCCACCCGATCCGCACGATTGAGTTGCATATCCACGCCATTGAGTACCAGTAGTTCACCATAGCGTTTTTCGATAGCTTTGGCATCTATTACCACATCACCCGAGCGTGGTGCAGGCGGGAAACGCAGCCGCATCGTGCTATTATTTTCCACATCTAGCTCAATGCGGTCCATTTTGTCCAGTTGCTTTTGCATGGACTGTGCCATTTTGGTTTTGGTAGCTTTTGCCATAAAGCGCGTGATGGTACGCTCGCGCTGTGCGATGACTTTCTGTTGATTATCATAAGCCGATTGCAACTTCTCCCGACGCTCGGCGCGCAATTGCACATATTTGCTATACGAAGCTTTATAATCGTACAATTTTCCCATATCCACCTCCACAGTGCGCTTGGTGACATTATCCAAAAATTGCTTATCGTGCGAAATGATAATGACTGCCCCAGAATAGTATTTCAAAAAGTTTTCCAGCCAAATAATAGACTCAATATCCAAGTGGTTCGTCGGCTCATCGAGCAGGAGGTAGTCGGGGCGTTGGAGCAGCATTTTAGCGAGTTCGATCCGCATTTGCCAACCACCGCTAAATTCGTCGGTGAGGCGTTGGAAGTCTTTCTGCTTAAAACCCAAGCCTTTTAGTACTTTCTCTATTTCCGCTTCCATCGAAGAGCCACCTAGTACTTCAAAGCGGTCGTTTAGTTCCGTGAATTCCTCTACCAACTTGATGTAGGCATCGCTTTCGTAGTCGGTGCGCGTGGCCATTTCTTCGTTGATTGCTTCCATACGCTTTTCCAGCTTTCGGACTTGGTCAAAAGCGGTCATGGTTTCCTCTAACACGGTTTTACCTTTGGGCAAGTCCATTTCTTGATGCAAGAAACCGAGCGTCGTTTCATTCGGACGCGTCACATTGCCCGCTTGTGGAGTCATGTCGCCCGCAATAATTTTCAGCATTGTCGATTTGCCTGCACCATTGCGCCCTACCAGACCGAGCTTGTCTTTTTCATAGACTACTAGGTTCACTCGATTAAGCAATATGCGATTGCCGTATTGGATATATATGTTGGAAGCGTTTATCATGCGTTGCTCTGTTTCTACAATTTGGCTGCAAAAGTCCGTAAAATTTGGGCGATTCGCAAATTAAGTAGATTTGAGACATGAGATATGAGATGTGAGACTTTTTACACTTTGTTTTAGTCTATTTATCGAAAAGCCGCGTTTCCCACACTCCATACGTTCCCATACCAAATCCAGAGGTATGATGAACAAATTTTTATTCCCTTTTCTAATGCTATTTTTTGCTACTACTCAAGTCCTGGCTCAGTGTGAAGTTAATAATGGACAAATCCTACATGCGAATAACATTAGAACAAATTTTTACGCAGGAGGCACAAGTTTTATAGAAGAAGATCCTTCTAGTGATTGGTATCGTGGTGGATTTTATCCTGCCTATTTACCCAATCGTGAAAACCCAATTGCAATTAATTCAGGCTATTTATGGATAGGCGCGAAAGTAGGAGCCTCAAATGAAGTACGAACGGCTATTGCGGATTTTCGGCAATTTAATGGACGCACGGATTATACTCCTGGCCCAATCAACCCTAGCACCAATCGCAGCCTTTACCCGAATGATGATTGTGAAGCTATGAATAAAGTCTGGAAAGTATATGGCTATGAAATCGAAGCAGTACAAAAGGATTTTGAAGATAATGGACAAATAGACCAAGTACTCCCCGCTAATATCAAAGGCTGGCCCAGTAGAGGCAATCCATTTTTTGAGTCGATTTGGGGATTTGAATTACCTGATATAGCACTTGCCCCTTTTTTCGACCAAAATAGTAATGAACAGTATGAGCCACACCTCGGCGATTACCCTATCATTGGGCGCGATATGCTGCACGTCACGCCTGCTGAATTGCTTTGGACGGTCTATAATGATGACCGTTCACATGATGAATCAAGAGGTGAACCCTTACAGGTGGAAGTACAAATGTTGGCTTGGGCGTTTCAATGCCAAGCAACAGATATTTTGAACAATACCATTTTTATGCGCTATCGCGTCAAAAATTATAATCCTGAAACGCTGCGGGATATGCGAATTGGGGTTCATCATTATCCTGGACTGGGATGTCGTTACGATGATTTTTTTGGCTGTGATACGCTTTTAAATACGACCTATTACTACAATGGCGACGAAGAAGATGGTTACGAAGGCTCTTGCTGGAGAACTAGTGTTTTTCCTACGGATATTCCTGTACAGGCTTTTACTATACTCAACCACGATATGTATGCCGTTTCTTACTCTTTCATAGGTGATTTATGTGATCCTGTAGGAGCTATAGGATACCCCTGCTGTGACAATCAGCAATACTATTTTGCTTTAGATGGTTTATGGAGAGATGGTACAGAAAGAACGATGTTTGGAAATGGGTATCTCGATAGCGAAATTGTAACTAAGTTTTCCTTTTTTGATAATCCTAATGATCCAGATGGTTGGTCGCAATATAGTAGTGGATGTGCGAGTACTTCTGCTAATAGTTGCCATTTTCCGACTACTACTTCCATAGCTATAGACTCCCTTCAAACAGGCAATTTTATGATACTCGATGTAGCCTATTCCACCCACCAAGAGGCGGGTTGGTCGCATATTGAAAACGTCAATTTAGTAGAGGAAGAAGTCCCACAAATACAAGCTTTTTATGATGATAAATTTGAAACGCTTTGTGCGCCTATACCTAGCTGCGAAACGGACTGCGTCTGGCCAGGCGATACAAACCAAGATGGAATAGTGAATGGTATGGATTTATTTCCCATAGGGATTGCAATGGGGAAAGATGTTGCACTACAAGGTGCTGCACGACCGCTTATTAATGCGACTTGGCAGCCTTTTAGTGTGGAGGATTGGCCAAGTACTTTTCTTAACAATACCAATTACAAACATTTGGATTGTGATGGCAATGGTATCCTTAATGAGCAAGATGTAGTGGTAGTTACTAGACTTTGGACAAAAATCGTCCAAAATAAAAACAGAATGAAACGGTAAAT
>JAHDCQ010000142.1 GCA_020629845.1 Saprospiraceae bacterium
AAAAATTCAAAATACATGAAAAAGACATTTTTGCTTTCAATAGTATGTATGTGTGTGCTATTTGCTTGTAAAACAGAACCTGCAGAAACAGCGCAAGTAGAGACGGTAACACCTACAGCTACGCAAACAAAAGTTGCTGCTCAACAAAAGCGAGCGGTGGAACAAAAAGCTAGAACCACCAAACAGCAACAACAGCAACAGACAGCAGCTTCTACAAGCAAAATGAAGTGGTACACCTTTGAAGAGGCTGTAGCAGCGAATAAGAAAG
This sequence comes from Saprospiraceae bacterium, assembly GCA_020629845.1. GTDB lineage: Bacteria > Bacteroidota > Bacteroidia > Chitinophagales > Saprospiraceae > JAAUTG01. Next base: position 269 of record JAHDCQ010000142.1, read on the forward strand.
AGCCTAAGAAATTTATGATTGATATGTACACCGATTGGTGTGGCTGGTGCAAGGTAATGGATAGACAAACCTTCTCTCAGCCAGAAGTGCAGGACTATGTAAACGCGCATTTTTATCCTGTAAAGTTCGATGCAGAGCGCAAGGATAATTTATCTTTTAAGGGAGAGGATTTTGCCTTTATGAAGCGTGGGCGCAGAGGTGTACATGAGTTGGCATTTAAGTTAATGAATGAACGCGCTAGTTATCCAACAATCGTGTACTTAGATGAAAATATGGATCCTATTCGTAGCGCACCAGGTTTTAAGAAAGTAGCGCAAATTATGCCTGAATTGAAGTATGCAGCGGAAGATGCATACAAGAGTCAGAGTTTCCAACAGTTTCAAGCGAGCATGCGCTAAATAAATTAGGTTACATGAAGTGATTGGTAAGCCTTAGTGAATTTTAGGCTTACCAATCGCTCCTATGTCGCGCTTAGCAATCCGACTTAGTCGGTGAAAGCCGTACCATTCAAGTCACCAAGTTTTATGGCAATATAATTGCGCTGCGTCATGCCTGTTACCTCAAATGGCTCGGAGGCATCGGGAATAGGTGCTGACCAGGGATTGCTGGGGTCAGGAAAGACATAATCCGCAGGTATAAATTTCCAAGTAACGCCCGCAGGGAAACTCGGCTCAATATTCAATAACACCTGCTGAATGCCTACCAAATCGAAGGCAGTAACAGAACCCGAATCATTTACATCAGCCGCTATCAATTTATAAGGACTTGTAATAGGAGCAGTGCCTAAAATATGCTTTTGAATCAAGACTAAATCGAAGACCGTGACACCATTCAATACAAAATCGCTACGACTCAATTGCATACGATAATCTGGGCTTGATTCTACACCATTAAAATTATAATTACCATCAAAATCGGTCTGTGTAGACTGCGGGATTTCGCCGATGAGATCAAGCATGACCGCGTTTACGCCACGCCCTTCTTCGGTTTGTACGTTGCCTGCTAGGGAGGCATCACCACAATTTAGCAACTCTATTTCTGTCCTTGCTTCGTAGGTACAGCCATCCGTACCCATCAGTTCATAGCGAATTTCTATTATGCCTTCGCTTAGGTTGGGGGCAGTCGGGTCAAAGACGGAATTAATAACCCCTGGCCCGCTCCAGTTGAAGTCTGCCACCTCTATGATGTCAGGGAAATTTGCCACTAAATCTATCAAGTCTTCATCGAGTCCTAAACAGACTGGTTCTATTTCATCAATCGTAATCGTCAAGCTAGGACAAGCCGAGGCGATACAACTCACTTCTACGATTTCACTATTGGGGCAGCCTGGTGTACCTAAAGCTGCAAGGCGAATGAACACTTCCGCATTTTCAGATAATTCCGTTTGTACAATGCTGCGCTCTGTGGTAAGCGTTGGTTGAGAGAATAAGCCACCATTTACACTAATGGAATATTCAAACTGCATATCTTCCTCAGGATGCGTCCATGTAAATTCCACGGATGAAGGCGTACTAATACCGCAACCTAGGCTTGGAGCTTCTACAGGCGGACAATCCTGCGTGGTACAGGTAAAACTTACTGCTTCGCTAATACCACAAGCTACATCACTCAAAGTAGAAAGGCGAATGATGACGATAGTACCAGGCGTGAGATTGGTTTGTGTAAAACTTGTTTCGGTAGTGACTACGGTTGCTGAAAAATCGCCACCATTGATACTGATGGCATATTGAAAGCGTACATCAGGATCAGGATGCGACCAAACGAAAGAAGCCGAAGAAGCCGTTAAATCCGAACAGTCCAAAATCGGGGCAGTAGGTAGGGCAATCACTTCGGTCATAAAGGTATCAATCTGCTCACAACCCTCAGCATCTAGAAAGCGATAGGTGAGTGTTGTCGGGCCTTCCACCACATCGCTAGGCGTGAAGACTCCATCTTGTGTAATGCCATTTCCATTAAAAATTCCTCCTGAAGGTTCTGCGAAAATCTGTACACTAGTCGTATCGAAACAATAGAAAGGTTCTATATTTATTAAAGCATCTGATTCGGCACAGCCTATTGGATTACAAATTAGCGTAGTACGTTCTACATTGGAACATTCAAAAATCGCTAAAGGCGCGATGGCAATTTCTACTATATCCTGCATATCTAAGCCTCCAAAGCTCACAATATCCAAATCCGTTGTATCTATCAGTACAGTCTCGCCATTCACAGCAATAGTATAGAAGAAGAAATCATTATTTGGATTATCGAAAGTAAATGTTACCGCGTCGGCGGTTGAGGTACCGCAACTTAGCACAGGCATAGCAGGTACATCTATTACTTCCACGGAGAGGCTTTGAGTCTGTTCGCACCCCAAAGCATCCATTACGCTATACGTTACTACATAAAAACCTGTCCCCAATTCAGAAGGCCTAAACTCATTTATGGGTGTAGTATTATTTAGGAAAAATTGTCCGCCTGCTGGTGTAGCCTGTAATGCTACTTCAGCATCACTAGCACAATAAACATCGTCTAGATTCAAAATGCTAGGTGGTGCATTGGCACAAAGCGTTGTTTGACAAAAAGCCGTAGCAAACGCACTATCTCCGCATAAGCCGCCACCAATCGAACGTACACTAAACTCTATCACATCGCCTGAATTGAGGCTTGGAATAGTGAGACTTGTTTCGGTAGTCGTCTGTGCAGTAGAAGGTGGTTCGTCATTGAGGCTAATCGTATATTCGTAGGTATTTGCCCCTGTAGCTGACCATACGAAAGTAGCAGTATTAGAGGTGCTAGTGCAATTTACAATAGGCATTTCCAAGGGCGCATCTACTTCTATAATAAGCGTATCGCCATAGCTACAACCTTCTTCATTGGAGAAGGAATAAATAAGCACATTCGTACCTAAATCAGCATCGCTCGGCGTGAAGAGTCCAATATTATTTACGCCTGTTCCTCTAAACACGCCTCCTATGGGAATAGCAGTAAGTTGCACGGGTTCATCGCCTACACAATAAGTGGTTTCGTCCAAGGCTGTTATCCTAGTTTCTATAATAGGGCAAGGATTTGCGACACATTGTGCATCAGCTAATTCACTATTACCACAACGATTCGTGCCGATAGCTTCTACAGAAATATCTACTATATCATCAGGATTCAGGTTATTTATAGTAAAAATGCTACCATTGAAGCTTTCACTTACAATAGGTGCATTATTAATACTGTACATCACAATAAATTCTTCTACCAAAGGCTGCGTAATGATAAATTCTACGCTACTAATCGTACTATTTCCGCATTCAATTATAGGCGGTGCAGGACGCGCAAGCACCTCAATTTCGATGGTATCTAAGGATGGAGGGCAGCCTTCCACATCTATAAAGCTATACACTATCGGTGATAGAATAGAACTATTATCAGCAGGTACTACTACATTAGCAGGGTCAAATAAACCCGTGGAATCCACACCTTCCCCTAAGAAAATACCACCGCTTGGTGAAGCAGATAATTGAATAGACGCATCTTCATTACAAAGCGAGTTGGCACTAGGAGGTGCGATGCTTACTTCGCTCGTAGTACAGCTTTGTGCTACACAAAGTGCGACGGCTTCTTCGCTATCTCCACATTCTGAATTGAGTGCCACTACTCGGATTTCTACGAGGTCGCCTTCTGATAGGTCTTCTTGTATAAAGCTTTGCTCACTTACAATACTCGGAAGGGTAAATAATGCCCCATTTACGGTAGAAATGACACGAAATAGTTCTGCGTCAGGGTGCGTCCATGTGAACTCTACAACACCTTCATTGGCATTGCTACATATAATTTCGGGTGGTTCAGGGGTGTCAATGACCTCTGTCAAATACATATCTAATCGTACACAGCCATTTTCATCTGTGTATTGATAAAAAAGTTCGTGTTCGCCCAAACCTGCCACGGTTGGTGTAAATGTCCCTTCTGCGTTGATGCCTGGCCCAACAAATACGCCTCCCTCAGGCTCAGCTATAAGCGGTCGGGGAAATGTATCTAAACAATAAACAGACTGGATATTGGTCGTTGCTTCCAGAAATATACCAGAGCAATCATCAGGCGTACACATAATGGTATCGGCAGCCGTTCGGCACTGTCCGCCTACACCTTGAATAATGAGCGAAACTATATCTGTTGAATTTAAGCCATCTACTTCCAATAGGTTAGCAGTAGTAGTATCTATTTCGGATGCTAAGCCATCATTGATAACCGTATAATATTCATAATAGTCTACCCCAATATCGCCAACGAAAAACTGCACGGAAGAACCCGTAGTTTCACCGCAAGTTGCGATGGTTGGAGCTTCGCCCAGCGCGATATTACTTTGACGTAAGCCTCTAAAAATTTTCACCACACCTGGCCCGCCTATCGTAGCAGAGTTGGATGTTCCTGTACAAGCACTCGATGAATTTAGTACACGTCCTACTTCTCCGCCACCTCTGGTCGCCCTTAGGTTTGTGCCTAAAGTGGTGTAAATTCGACCACCACTGCCGCCTCCACCTGGCCCGAAACAACGCGGGTCGCCTGCGCTATCGGTATCGCCACCATTACCACCATGCACATCAAGTCCTAAGTCGTCATTTCCTAAAGTATTTGCCAGCTCTAGTAAAATGCTACCACCTGCACCGCCGCCGCCTGCACCTTCTTGGATGGCATCTATTGCATCTATACCTGCTGCTGTAATCTCCCCATTGCCACCTAGATTATTTGCCGTAATCATAATAATGCCACCGCCATTTCCACCATTTGTACCATTGGCGAAGCCGTGACCACCGCCACCGCCACCGCCCATAAAAATGCGCTCAGAAACGTCTATAAGATTGAAGCCACCACCGCCAGGGAACACGCCTTTACAAGCTCCTAGCGACTCCAAATCGCCACCATTGCCGCCTAGTGTATGGTGTGCACCACCACCACCACCTGATTGGTGGGTGTTTGCGCCACCACCACCATTGATTTGCGGACCACGACCTGCTTCTTTACCTTCAATATAAGCAGCAATTCCTTCCCCTTTTTGGGCAGCGCGCCAGTTGTTCAATTCAGAATGAAAACTAGTAATCGGGCCTAAGAAGCCAACAGAAGCACAACTATCGCTTTGCACATTATTCGCTTGTCCTCCACGAAACCCCATGCCACTTGCATCTATCGTACCATTTACGGTAAGTTGATTTGTTACTTCAAGGGCTATTATGCCACCTGTTTCGCCGTCCCATGCCTTTGCACGGACAATGCCATTCACGCGAGCATTCTCGTAGACGGGGACAGAAACAAGCTGTACACTAGCCGTTATATCATAATCATTGAGTAGTGCGAATTGGAGGGTAATGGTAGTCCCACTAATACCGATGATTTCATTTTTTTCATACAATCCTGCACTTTGTATGTCGTCAGGGTCATCGAGTATGCCAAATACCGCAGTATTGGTTTCATTCATCTTTGCTCCTTGCATCTGAATGATGAGGACCTTATCACCAATATTGAAATTGCTAGCATTCGTGACTTGGATTACACCATCACATTGGTCTACTTGTGTAACAGTAGTATATTCATTGATAATGCCTTCAAGTGTTTCGGTTTGTGCGGTGACATTAAAGGCTATAAAGGTAAAGATTATGTATACTATAAATCGGTAGATATTATTCATGGTATGAGTGTAGTTTGCAAAACAGCAATTCAATTGATTTCTAACGTGCATAGCGGTATGCTGTATTGTCAGCAAGAATGAGATTTTTGAATATAAATTTCTTGTTGTATATGGGAAAGCGGGCAATTTATAATAGACGACGGGATAAGACTTTGTGTGTTACTGCTTAATGAAAAAGCCAGCATTTGTTTGTGTTTTATATCAATCAATATTTAGAATTGTTATGAAGCTGAATAATGATAATTCTAAGTATTGATTGGTATTTTATTGCTAGGAATAAAGACACGTGACTTTTACGAAAAACAAGTCATTTAGTTTCCCAAGCCGTTCAAAATTTTGCGCGAAGGTAGGGAATTAGCACATACAATAAGAGGATATTTAAGGCAAAAATTGCATAGCTAATCGTCCGAAATGGCTGTTTTTGTGTTTTATGTCGGAAAGAACGACTAGCTAACAATAAACCTAGCGCACCGAATAGGCATCCTAAGCCATAAAAAGTCACTTCAGGAATACGACTGCGCCCGTGCATAGCGGCGCGTTTATCCGCATACATGAGCAGATAGGTCAATAGATTAATCCCTAGAAAGTATAGTAAATAAGGTGCGAACACGGCATTAGACTTTATTCACAAAGAACATTTTTTGTGAATAAAGTCTATTGTAAATCAATGACTTTATTAAACAAATCTTCCTCCTGCCCCATTCGATATTTACGCTGGTGAAAGACGACCTCCCCATTTTTATCAATCAAGAATGTTTGTGGCAAACCATTCAAACCGCCAGGCATCACGTTGGCAAATGCACGATTATAATCATAGTAAGTTTCCCACGGCCAATTGGCGGATGCTATTTTTCGGTATACACTTTCCTCACGACGGGGAAAATCCATAGAGATAGCATAAAGGTCAAAATCGGCAAGCTTTTTCCATTCTTCATATTTTTCATTCAAAGCACGAAGCTCATATTGGCACGGCACACAAGTCGTCATCCAAAATACTAATACTACAGGACGCTTGCCTTTAGAAAAAACCTTAGCGGATGATATGGTTTCGCGCTCAGCGGTTTTTAACTCTACACTATAAGGGTAAGTCTTATTGGGTTCCTTCGGGCGAAGGTCGTAAGTAATACCGTCTACAGTTACAAAGTCTGGTGCGGAATCTTGTGCGGCAATAGAAAGACTAACTAGTAATGTCAATAAAAGTATAAAAAATCTCATAACTATTAATTTGATGAATAGCACAAAATTAATGTAATTTTCTAAAGCGTTCTTGAGTTTTCAGAACATTAGCTTACATTTAACGCTAAGAGCGTGTTTAGAATTTTCCTTTCTGAAAATCAATATTTTGTAAAAATTCCAAACATGCTCTAATGAAATACTGAAATTCAAAATTACACGAATGGCACCTACTTCACAATATGTCAATGTAGTAAAAAATAAGTCTACCCTACTCTTCCTGATTTTGGCAGGTATTTTCTTCACCAATGCTATTATCACGCAATTTATGGGGGTGAAGATTTTTTCGTTGGAACGTACCTTCGGTACTAAACCCTTCAATTTTAGCTTATTCGGACAGTCAGGTTTAGCCTTTAACCTCTCAGCAGGCGTACTACTATGGCCGCTCATTTTTGTACTCACCGATGTAATCAATGAATATTTCGGACGGCGCGGCGTGCGACTGCTCACGTATCTCGCGGTCGTTTTGATTGCGTATTCATTCATTGGCTACTACTTTGCTATTCAACTACCACCTGCCGATTTTTGGCCAAGTTCGCACTTGGACGGCTTGGAAGCATCTGAACTAGCTGCTACCAAAGCTAAAGTCGGGGATTTTAATCACGCCTACCGTATGGTGTTTGGGCAAGGACTTTGGATAATAGTAGGCTCGCTCACCGCCTTTTTGATTGGGCAAATTGTGGATGTGCTGGTATTTCACCAAATTAAGCGAGTGACAGGGGAAAAGTACATTTGGTTGCGCGCAACGGGTTCTACGCTAGTGTCTCAGTTTATTGATAGTTTCGTGGTGTTGTTCATTGCATTTTATTTGGGGGCAGGTTGGAGTTTTGCGACCGTAGTAGCTTTAGGGCTAGTGGCATATAGTTATAAATTTTTAGTAGCTATTCTAATGACTCCGCTTATCTATTTAGCGCACTATTTGATAGATAATTATCTAGGAGAAGAACTTGCAACTACTATGAAGCTGGAAGCAGCAAAATAAGTAGACACAATTTACCACTAATCAATTTATAGTCAGCTATACGCAAGCTATAATTGTTATATTGACATATGACTTTATGGCTGAAAACCAATGCTTTGTATTTATTGCTTGTAAGTACTCAATGAGTGAATTAGTAAATAATTCTAGATTCTATTCGCTCATTCAGTAATTAAATATTCACTCATTGAACAATAAAGCAGTATAACAATACAGCAATAAGTCTTTGATTATTAAAGACTAAAAAAATACCCCACCGAGTACCGAACTCGATGAGGTAACAATGTTTTGTGTGTTAGTGTGAACAAAGCTTTACAAGCAGTTTCCCCCAACAGTATGTTTTAATTCTAATTTTTTAAATTGGAAAGACTTACTTAAGCAGTTTGTTGTCTAAAAAAAATAAAGAGTGTATCGTTGTTTATCTCCAACTGCTGCTTTTCATGATTCCATCTGAAAAGAAAACAACACTCCCACCAACGATAAAAGCTCCGACAGTAATAGCAAGAACAAGCATAATCCCATGATTTAAGTTGTGAAATAATCTTGTTAACCTTAAGAAGTAAATATATCCTGTTAGTCACAAAATATTTTCTTAAAGTCACACTCTTAACAGAGTAGTATAATATGTCATGGGTATAGGAAAATAATGTAATAAAACTGGGAAAATGAAGGGGGTGACAATTTATCTTAATAGGTAAGTTCTAACTTTCATGATGCTTAACACTTGTAAATATAGAAGTCTTTTCTGAAAATGAAAATAAAAATTAAAAAATTAATGCGGAAATAAAGTAAATGGTGCATTTGAGAGGCTAATTTGTAATAAAACACCGTCTTTTAGGAACGCGAAATAAATAAAGTTGCTATCTTGAACGAGGAGATTTTGGTCTCATTTTGTGCTTCAAAAACCGCATATAGCCTAGCTACATAAGGCTTTTTTAAGTTCAAAATGAGGGCAAAAGATACCTTCAAGTTGGTAAGGTTATTTTTTTCGCGTTCCTTAACTAATGGCATGCTGTGTTAAGCGGCATTTTACTTTAAGCATTTGACGAATATCTTCCAATTCTATTTCATAGGGTTTATACACCGCATCATTATCTGATATAAGGCGCAAGCGCACCAATTTATTCCCATCTTTTACCTGCTGCACCCGCTTTGCTACTACCGCATCCGTCACTACTATATATACATGGTTATCCCAAATCGCATTGTTTTCTACTGCTTCGCAAACTACAATATCTCCGTTCGTGATGGTAGGCATCATACTATCGCCACTAATTTCCATAGCAATAAGCTCGCCATTCATATTAGGTAAGGAAAATTTAGGAAGGCTATGCCAATAGTCCGCTTGCTGATGTTCCAGCGCGTAGCCAGCCATAGCGCGGCTTGGAATAAGTGTGATATTCGATTGAGGCTGAAATTGGCGGTCATCCATCGAATGACTAGGGATAACTCCATGCACATTGTAGCCTTCTACAAACATCTCCTCACTCAGCCCAAAAACATAGTTGGCATCCACCTTATATATTTCAAACAATTGTTGGAGTTGGTTCAAGGTAAGATTGCGCTGCCCACGCAAAATACTATTCACTACATGATTGTATGTGCCTAGCACTTTTGCAATTTCTGACTTGCCTTTTATCAATTTCGCCTCTATCAAAGTTTCATAAATTGCTCTAAATCGTTGATTTACAATATGGTCAGAAAAATTAGACATCAGACAACGGGATTTAATTAATTAAAACAAGAAATTATTTTTAAAATTTTTTGTTTTAAAAAACTTTTTGTTTTAAATTTGTGTTATAGAAATAACATATACAATTCAAAGCTTTGAAGAAGTTACACTTTTTTGTTTTTAAAATGGCTAAAAATGGGTTCAAATTTACAAAATTCAACACAAAGGAGAAAACAAAACACCACTTATTCGCAACATAAAAACAATGCTGTGCAAGCTGTAAAAGGTTTTGCTTATAGAAGCGAACAATCAGCACGTCAGTTTTTTGATCGCATTTGGCAAAAAATACAAAAGATACTTACACCAATCAATTTCTATCTACACCACTTTACCTTTGGTGTATTTGAGAAAATACGATTTCCCTGGTTGAAGGTGGGTATAGTGGCAGTTTTGGCATTCATCCTATTACAAAAGGATTTGCATTTTCAAATCCACATGAGAGCGCCGCTCGGCAATACCGAAAAAGCGCAAAAGGAGCAAAATGGCAGTACTACAGAGCAGCTTAATATTACCGCTCCGTCTCTAGCCCTGCTGGATGCTGCAAAGGCACGCTTGATGGCAAATAGCCTCGACCAAAATGAGACCGAAGCCTATATCAAGCGATTTGGTAAAGTAGCGATTACAGAGCAACAAAAATATAATATTCCTGCTAGTGTGAAGATGGCAATGGCGATTTTAGAAAGCGAAGCAGGTACATCCAATTATACCAAACAAACCAATAATCATTTTGGACATCCGCTAAAAGGCGGGCAGTTCAATACAGCTTGGGAAAATTGGCGCGCACATAGCCAACTCCTAACGGCTGACAGCAGCCCATACAAAGCCCTCTTGCGCTACGGCAATGATTATAAAAGCTGGGCAAAAGGCTTGAAAGATTTGGGCTATTCTTCTATCGAAAATTATGATGAGTTGCTTGTTAATCTCATTGAAAAATATGAGATGCAACGAATGGATAATATGAAAGGATAAAAAAATATATTAACACTCCCTCTGATGGTTTTCTCATGTTGTTGCCTGCTCTCTCGGAGCAGGCTTTTTTTTGGCTTTGGGAAAAAAATCAACCCTTTAAAGCTTCCAATTCTTCCAAATCCGACCAATACAATTGGTAAAATTGCTCCGTATAAGCGCGAATATTTCGATTGCCAAAATATTGCTTTGCAGCAGCTACTTCTTGTGCAATTTCAGCCTGAGGTGCGCCTTGCTGTACCAGTGTTTTTGCCTTCCAATAGTGGAGGTCAGGATTCGTATTGTTGTAGGTAAGTCCTTGATTTAAAATAGCTAAAGCCTCCTTCGTGTCACCCATTTTCAAGTGGCAGATACCTTTATAGAGAAAGGCTCGATTTTCGAGATATTTCACACCAACCTCTTCACTTTCGTAAGCAAAATGCTTGTCGAAATACTCCAAGGCACGTACATAATCTTCCTTCATCATGTAGGCAATACCACGCATGAAATCAATGCTTTGCGACTGCGGATAGTCCACAAAATTGGGCGTGAGCGGATCGAGCGTATCAAAGTCGTAAATAGCACGATCATAATCGCGATAGAAATAAAGATAGATATAGCCGCGCCAACCTTGCCAACCTTTAGGGTCCAGTTCAACGGCTTTGTCGTAGGGTGTATAAAAGAGTGAAGCCATGCCGCGTTTTAGTGGCGGAATCCCCAATTCTCGATAAATTTCAGGATGTGTGGGATCAAGTGACTTTGCTTCTCGCAATAGAAACTGCCAAGGCACAGAACCTTGATAATAGTAGCCAATACTATTATTCAACTGCTCAGCATAGCGTTTTTTCTCCTCGGCTGTAAATGTTTTTTTGTAGAGTTCAGGCTGTCGTTGCTGACAGCTTACTGCTAGTAAGGCGACGAGACCGATACTAAGGCAATAGGTCAATAATTTTTCCATTTTTCAATTTGAAGGTGATATAAGTGTATGCATCTCTATTCTCCTCTCGAACTAGGACGGGTTGCCAGTCAGGAACACTAGCTAGTATTTCGTACAAATGCTGTACCGTTTCAGTTGGAAATTCTTTTTTATTGAAATCCAAATCTGCTTCATCCGTTGTGAAACGACCTGCTTTTCCCTCACAATTCACTACAAAACGTAAAGCTAGATAGCCCGATTCTTGATATAGTTTAGAAGCATCCAATCGTTCTTCAATATAACGGCGCAAGGGTTTTTTACCACCTATAAATTGAGCATCTATTTCTCCACCATTATAGTAATCTACAATAGAATTTTCTGTGCCACAAAGGTCGAAAGGGGTATCTTTATCTAAGGTGTTTTCAAAATCAATGTATGCAAAGCGTTTTACATCATGTGCGGCTAAGGCTCGGAAGGTTTCGGGAGTTATTTGTTCTACTAATTCTATGATATAGTTGGCTTCTTCATCTTTGCCACTACTCGACCACAAACCAAAATTTTGCACGTAAATTTCTGTTTCTTCAAACTTGAACACCTCTTGCGTGCTGTCTGGGGCAGTAGTAGTTTGGATACCTGCGGATTTTAATATTTTAGCAGCTTTGCCATTTATGACGGTATCACCTATGCAGCCTTGATGCAGCAAGAAATGACGTTTATGGTCGCTTTTGTAAGTCATATCCCACTCATATCGTGCACTATCTTGTCCAAAATTAAGATAGTTATTGTGCTCCGTAAGCGTATAGCTTAGCGTATCATCTGGATAAATTCTTAACTTTTCCAACTCTTTCACTCTATCTTCTTCTATTCTAAATCGGCTTTTATGTATTAACTCCAAGGCTGGATTGTAGCGTTCAATGATAAGCTCCCCTTCAGCATTTTGTTTAAAATAATGATATTCTACATTCGTATTGGGCTGTTCATTGCGATCATGTGGCATCCGTGTGAAGTAATACTTATGCACAATTCCGTTTTTTAGTAGCTCCATGCTGGGTAAAAAATGGTCGGATACTTCTTCTTTTGGATTCGTACAGTAATAACAACTGCTTAGTAGCAGGAAGCAAAAAAGTGTCCTAAGTGTATATTTCATTTTTCGTTTTAGAATTTGGTAAAATGTACTGGCAAATATACGGATGCTAAAGGAGGTATAGTGTGGTGGGTTTGTTAATGATAAGCAAATGGGATTTTATCAAAAAAAAGAAAGAACTCACTATGAGTTGTGAAATTCATAATGATTTATAAAGTGACT
>JAHDCQ010000568.1 GCA_020629845.1 Saprospiraceae bacterium
AAAATCATTGATTAAGTAATTCTACTTTAAGACTCTAAGATGTGAGATATGAGATTAAAACAGTTGATTACCATCAAATTTTCCTACATCTTGTACTAGTACCATGACATCAACAAGCAGCGATAGCCGTTTTTGTCCAATTGTTTACTCCTTTTTGAGCAATAAGGCAATAGGCATGATTTAAAGTCTTAAAGTAGAAGTAATGAGGACTCGAAAAACAGGACATATTAATTGTCGTTTTTCGATAGTATAAAATATGTAGCCAACGAACGCTCTGAAAATACCCGTTGACTGTAATCAAATTTTATGGCTCTTCAAACATTTTAGCGGAAATCCTTTCATTCCAATGGAACGCGTTCCATTGGAGTAAGAAAAAATAACGACCCACATTTTTCACCCTAGTGCCTAAAAGTCTTTGTTCCGCTAAAATATTCCATGAGCCAATTTTATTCTTCTCGCCAAATCTTCGCGCCTAAGGCACGTAGTCGCCCATCAATATCTTGATAGCCTCTATCTATTTGGTTGATGTTATCAATAATACTGGTACCTTTCGCAGAAAGTGCTGCAATAAGTAGAGCCACCCCTGCACGTATATCAGGCGAAGTCATGCGAATACCGCGCAGCGAGTGCCGACGATTCAGCCCAATAACGGTGGCGCGGTGTGGGTCACAAAGTATGATTTGCGCGCCCATATCAATGAGTTTATCTACAAAAAAGAGGCGACTCTCAAACATTTTCTGATGTATCAGAACGCTCCCCTTTGCTTGTGTAGCCAGTACCAGAATAATACTCATCAAATCAGGGGTAAACCCCGGCCAAGGCGCATCATAAACGGTCATAATAGAGCCATCCATGAAGGTTTGAATCTCGTAATTTTCTTGGTAGGGTATGTGAATGGAATCTTCTCCAATATTCATTTTCACACCCATTTGTCGGAAGACACGCGGAATAATGCCTAACTGCGGAATATTCAAATCGCGGATGGTAATATCGGATTGAGTCATCGCTGCGAGACCAATGAAACTCCCCACTTCAATCATATCTGGTAGCATGCGGTGTGTTGTACCTTTGAGGCTATCCACCCCTTCAATCTTCAGCAAGTTTGAGCCAATACCTTCAATCTGCGCGCCCATGCTGTTGAGCATCTTACAGAGCTGTTGCAAATAAGGCTCGCAAGCGGCATTATAAATGGTCGTATTGCCTTTTGCCATCACTGCTGCCATGACTACATTGGCAGTACCTGTCACCGAAATTTCATCCATCCAAATATACGTACCTTTTAGTCCGCGCGTACGAATATTATAGACATGCTGTTCGTGATCGAATGTGAAAGTTGCACCGAGTTTTTCCAGCCCATTAAAGTGCGTATCCATACGGCGACGACCGATTTTATCGCCCCCGGGTTGCGGCAGATAGGCTCTATTGTAGCGTGCTAAAAGCGGACCGAGTAGCATTACCGAACCTCGAATTTTGGTGGCGTTGCTGCGAAAGTCATCTGACTCAAAGAATTTTAAATCAATAGCATCGGCTTGGAAGCTATAGGTGTCGGGTGCGGGGCGTTCAACCTTTACTCCTAAGCCGCGCAGTAGGTCTATCAAGCGACGCACATCCACAATATCGGGTACATTGGAGATAGTTACTTTTTCGTCGGTCAGTAAGGTTGCACATAGAATTTGTAAGGCTTCGTTTTTCGCGCCTTGCGCTACAATTTCGCCTTGTAGCGGTTGTCCGCCAATTACTTTAAATGATGCCATTTTGGATATGCGATATTTTTTTTGTTTAAAATTGATTCATAATTAACACACGCTCAAAGAAACGGAAGAACATGCCGTTTTATGTTATGACTAGTCAATTGTTTCTAGGGGAATTTTGAAACGACGCTATTCAGCAGCATGATACTTAGATAAAGCATGCCGTACATAAAATGTTTCCCTCTGTAAAAAGTTAGCTGATGTTTGGCTTGTCCCGTATAGTTATCGGGAGATATTCAAGCCGTAATGTGATCTCGAAACTCCGTTTCGTCCCAGTAACTTGTAGTAAAAGCGGCAGT
>JAHDCQ010000143.1 GCA_020629845.1 Saprospiraceae bacterium
GCTGGTAAGGGAGCAGGCAAAAAATAACCTACCCATTTGAACTGTTTTTTTTCCAATCAGCGTCGTTACTCATCAGTTACAGAACCAGCTATGCGCCTTCTTCGTGCCTAGCTGCTTGAAAAAATAACTATTCCAAATTTGGGTAGGTTATTTCGTGCCTGCTCCCTAAACAATAAATCAATATGACAATATAGCAATAAATCATTTTAATCTTTCTAAAAACGTCCATGCCACAATACGGCTCATCTTGTTTCCTTGCTGCATTGGGATGGTCTCTACGCGGCAGGCTTTGAATAGTTGTAGCTGGGCATAAATACTACGCAAACTGGCTTGTTTAGATACCAAGCAAGAAAACCACAAACTCGCTTTAGGAAATTTAGCACTCTCTCGAATCATACGTTGCACAAAACCGACCTCGCCGCCTACACTCCATAATTCGTTGCTTTGCCCTCCAAAATTCAACACCTTTTTGGACTTAGCATCCGCTTTTAAATTGCGAAGCTTTCGTTGGCTATGCGTATTGGCTTCTACTTTGGAGGCATGAAATGGTGGGTTGCAAATGACTAGTTCGACCCGCTCGTTGGAGCTTAATATGCCTTCAAAAATAGTATTCGACTGACTTTGCCAACGCAATTCAATCGCATCTTGCAGTTTATTTTCATCAATAATAGTTTGTGCTGCTTGAAGGGCAATTTTATCAATATCCGTACCAATGAATGACCATCCATACAACTGATGTCCTAGCAGTGGATAGATGCAATTTGCCCCTACGCCTATATCCAAACAGGTAATTTGCTGACCTTTCGGGATGGTGCCTCCATAAGTTTTACCCAATATATCTGCTATATGGTGCATATAATCTGCACGACTTGGAATAGGTGGGCATAGGTAGCCATCGGGCAGTTCCCAGTATTGAATGTCGTAGTGATGCATCAATAGGCTTTTATTCAATTCTTTTACGGCTTCGGGCTGAAAAAAATCAATAGATGCATTGCCATACTTATTGGTATGCACAAAAGTGGCTAAAGCTGGATTCGTCCGAATCAATACTTCAAAATCATAGCGTTCGCGGTGCTTACTACGTGGGTGAAAGCTGGTCTTGTTTTTTTGTTTGTCCGTCATTGTGCAGTGATTTTATCGCTAAATCGTTTATCTTTCTTTTTACAAAAATGTAGTATCTAGAAACAGGTTAAGGTGATAATGATTCGAGTGAAACAAGCGATAGTTTTTGCACTCTAAAAGCTTTTGACGATATATTGAAATACCTGATGTATTGCGCGGAGCTTTAGCAAAATCACACAAATTATGTTATTCAATATTTTTGATTATTGAATTCAATCTAATCAAATAGGTTTGAAGTTTTCCTTCCATGAGCAACCAATATACAAGTATAAATAGCAAAGATTTTGCAAAAAGAGCATAATTTAGGGCAAAAGCTTGTATAATAGAAGAGATATTTGAAAACTCGGTATTCAGAAAATTCTCTCCGAAAAAACCAGAAAGAGGTTGAATACCTGCATAAATGTAAATTAAAAAGATTAAGCCAATAGACGCATTAATAAATTTACTGTCTAATCTTCCCATGAGTAATGCTATCGAAATAGCAGATACTATTCCAATGACTAGTTCAAACATAAGCATTGTAACATCACTATCTGCATAGTAAAACAATAATATTTCCAATACTAAAGTGATAATTATAGAAGCTAAAACTGTTATCGTCAAAGGAGTATTATAATGACTTTTATTGCTTGTCTTTTTTTTATAAAATAAGATAGCAAAACAACTAATTAAGCCTAAAGAGCTAATATTGGAGAAAAGATTTGACAATATCTGCATGAATTCTTTGTAGTTATCTTTACCAATAAGATTATAACCTAATTCATGCTCGCTAATCAAATAGGATGTATATAAGAGCAACCACCCTGTCCAAGTTATAGACCAACATAAATTAAAGTCTGATACTGCTCTTTTAGATCTATCAATGTATGCTTTTAAGTCGTTATCCAAATATTCATTGAAATGACTATCTATAAATTTTGTAGATTTACTATGTACGATTAGCACAATAATAGCAACTACTATATTAGCCCAAATAGCAAAATTACTTAGCTCCGAATAGTACTTATATCCTAATGTACTAGAGCTACCTCCAATTTGTTGTTCAACAATTCCGTTTGACAGAGCAATGATACTAACTAATACACCTAGACTTCCTAAAATTAGAACAATTAAACTTACCCTAGAGTCATTGATTGCCCAGTCAATAAAAGTTTTTTTATTCTCGTTAAATATGTCAGGTTCGTATAGGAATACTTCTTGTTTAGAATTATCGCGACTAGACGGAGGAATTTCAAGTTGACTAATGTAATCAATTAAAGAAAATGTTATTCTATTTAAATCTTTGTCAAGTTTTTCATCATCACCAAGTATTAGATTTCGCTTCCTTCTGTAAACCGCATATTGGCTTGACAATTGTACAATGTCTTTATGGAATTCGTGCTTTTCTTTATATGTCCAGTCACGTAAAATAGCAATCGCTTTTTCAACATCTCCATTAGCGATAATATTCATAGTTAGCTCTTGAATGTTATTACCCATTTTGCATTAAATTTTATGATAAATTAAATTTTATGATTTTTGCAACTTTTTTTGAAAAAAACAGAAATCCCCAATGAGGATGTACATGGGATATGAATGTGTTTTACATAAAAACATGTCAGCTAAATAATTGAAAAATATCTATTTTCAACTTTGAAATTTAAGTCGGGAATTGTTGGAAGAAAATCATTTTGTGATCCTACACTAATTTAGTTTTATGAATGCTATACAAAGTTAAACTTATTTACAAATAAAACAATGTTCTTACAAATTTTAAATACTATAAAAATTCTGTTGTACATTCCAGCTCCATCATTTTCCAGTCACTTATCTATTGAAAGACAAATATTTCACTTTCCACGCCTTATATTTAGGCTTTGGAAAAAATGGACTATAATTTCTACCTGTATCTTTTGCTGCGTATCAAGATATGGTAATCGAAGCAGCTTTAAAATAGATAGTTTATGAATCGTAAGTTGTACTTAAGTAGCTACGCCCTTCTACTAAGCGTGGTAATGTGGGCACAAAAACCGCTGGATATTGCTCAAACCTATATAACATCACAATTAGAAAACTGGGAGCTAAAGCCTGCCGATATTGCCGAAATGCGTCTAAATGACCAATATACTTCCGCTCATAATGGCGTGACACATATCTATTTTTTACAGCAGTATCAAGGTATTGATGTGAATAATGCGATGATCAATCTCAATATATTAGAAGATGGGGAAGTGCTATTTGCACGTAGTCGTTTTGTGAGCGATTTACAGACTAAAATAAAACATACACACCCCACTATTTCTGCAGCAGATGCTCTACTTTCCGCAGCCCTACATTTAAAAGTAGAAGAAGTGGATATAGGACAACCCAAAACCGTAGTGGATAAGCATACCTTTATCTACGAAGGGGGGCATATCGCACGACGAGATATTAAAGTGAAATTAGAATATTTGATAGATGGAGAGCAAGTCCATTTAGTATGGGCATTGGACATAGATGTGCAGGATAGCCCAGATTACTGGACGATTAAAGTGGATGCTCAAACTGCTGAGATTTTATCGCAACACAATTATACCGTCTATTGCACGCATGAGCATCATAAAGGAGGGATTTGTAGAGATGAAATACCACAGTTTTTGCCCAGTTTGCTGAATAATAATACAGATGGTGCCAGGTATAATGTTTTTGCTGTGCCTGTAGAAAGCCCTATACATGGTACACGTTCCTTAGTGGTTAATCCTGCGGATGGTACGGCTTCACCCTATGGTTGGCACGATACAGATGGTGTGCCAGGAGCAGAATATACCATTACGAGGGGCAACAATGTACATGCCTACCCTGATACCACTGACGCTAATGAACCAATGGGTTTAGAACCCGATGGCGGATCCGAATTGGTCTTCGATTTTCCTTATCAAGAAGGGCTAGAACCTGACTCTTTTCTTGATTTTGCCACTACCCAATTATTCTACATGAATAATGTAATGCATGACTTTTCTTATGCCTATGGCTTCACGGAAGCGGCGGGAAATTTCCAGATGAATAACTATGGCAAAGGTGGCGAAGAGGAAGATTTTGTAATAGCGAATGCCCAAGATGGAGGCGGCTCTAATAATGCCAACTTTGGTACGCCACCCGATGGTAGCAATGGCTTTATGCAGATGTATACATGGTCGCGGAATGGATTACTAACGGTGACAGAGCCTTTGTTTTTAGCAGGCATTTATGAGACACGCACCGCAGGTTTTGGCCCACAAATTATTGAACAGAATATAGAAATAACAGCAGAAGTAGCTATTGCAGACGATGGCTCAAGTAACCCGACTTTAGCTTGCAATGAAATTCAAAATGACCTCACAGGCAAAATTGCGCTGATAGATAGAGGAGAATGTTTCTTTTCTACTAAAGTATATCATGCCGAACTAGCTGGAGCGGTAGCGGTCATTATTTGTAATTATGATGGCGGTTCTTTTTCGGGTATGGCAGCAGGCACGGATGATCCTATCACGATTCCATCGCTAATGATGCAATACAATGACTGCTTGCGCCTACGAGAGACTGTAGGGCAATTAGTGGTAGAAATATCCGTACCCGAAGACGAAGGCCCTTCTGCTATAGACGGTACGCTCGATAATGGCATCATTGCACATGAATATGGACATGGTATTTCCAATCGTCTGACGGGTGGCCCACGAGAATCGGACTGTCTCTTCAATGATGACCAAATGGGCGAAGGCTGGAGTGACTACTTTTCTCTAGTGACTACTGTGCATCCTAAGCACAAACCCTCGAGGAAACGCGGTATTGGTACTTATGTACAGCAGCAAGGCACGAACGGGGCAGGCATTCGTCGCTATCCTTACTCTAGCGATATGCAGGTCAATCCTCAGACCTATAAAGATATTATAGGCACAGGCGTACATGCTACGGGCGAGGTGTGGGCAGTTACCCTTTGGGATTTATATTGGGCGATGACCGATAAATATGGCTGGGATGAAGACCTCTATCACGGTACAGGTGGCAATAATATGGCGATACAACTCGTGATGGATGGTATGAAATTCCAACCCTGTGCACCTGGCTTTATAGATGGCCGCGATGCAATTTTGGCAGCCGATAGAGCTTTATACGATGGCGCAAATCAGTGCTTGATTTGGGAAGTATTTGCAAGGCGAGGCTTGGGCTGGAATGCCATACAGGGAGATGTAAATGATAGCGAAGATGGTTTTGAAGATTTTGAACCAATGCCGACTTGTGTGCAAGAACTGAAATTGGTAAAAGAAATACTGACCGATGAAATCAAAGCTGGTGATGATATAACAGTAAAACTTACCCTCACCAACCACAAATTAGAGACAGTGACAGGCATTAGTATCACAGACATTATCCCAGAAGGAGCGAGTTTTGCCGCTTTAGAGGATGAAAATATCAACCATAGTCTGCTTAATCTTAGTGCCAATACAAGCAGTATAGAGATTTTAATTGATAGCCTAACAGCAGGAGAAAACACAGAAATAGTATATACGTTGCATACCTCTCCTGATTTATATTCTATTCGTTATTTCTTTGATGATATGGAATCAGGCGATGAAGCATGGCTGGTAGAGCCAATTGGAATATCCTCTGGCGAGGAAAACTCTGATAGTTGGCGACTCGATCCGAATAGGGGAGTTGCTTCTTCTTCTGGTTGGTATATACCAGCTACGCTCAGGGACAACGATCAAGCTTTACAGCTTTTTGAACCCTTTCTAGTGACGGGCGAAAATCCCGCCTTACGTTTCACGCACCGCTACCAAACAGAATGGGCTGATGATGGTGGTATTGTAGAAGTTTTGCCAGAGAATGCCACTTCATGGCAAGCACTCGATACAAAATTATTCAAAAATGTATATCCTACTAGCCTTGCGTATGGTGCATTTGCGATTCCAAATCTGGGCGGCTTCACAGGAGATGGATTAACTTTCCGTACCACTTATATAGACCTAAGTGACTATATCGGGCAAAATGTAGCCATTCGCTTCCGCTTTGGTAGCGATGACGATACCAGTAATCCGAACGAAATGCCGCGTTTTGGTTGGACAATAGATAATATAGAACTATTAGATGTATTTAATTACAATAGCGAAGCTTGTGCCACTTCGACACAGGGCGATGTAGCTTGCGATACAGCAGAGGAAAGAGGAGCTATAGTGAGTACCGAAACTCCCACTACTTCTACTGAAGAAATAACTGATGAAGCTATTCGTACAGTCATTTATCCAAATCCAACAAAAGGATATATTAATTTAGACATTACATCTAAAGAAAAGACTGATTTAATCATAAATATCTATACACCTAATGGGCAAAATATAATGCAAAAGGAAAATCAACTACAGGAGGGACGCAACCATCTTGTAGTAAGAGTAGACGAACTTTCTGAGGGATTTTATTTAGTAGAGTTGCGTAGTAAGAATACTACTACATTCCAGAAGGTGGTAATTGCACAGTAGGACCTTTATACATAACGACTCACTTTTTATGGCAACTAATAATTCTGAATGACTCAATGGCAATTGAGTTGTTCAGATTTTTTTTAACGACTTTTTACTATATCATTTTTAGCGTTTACCTCCCGAAGTTGGCCTTTCACTAAAAATACTAATTTAAACGACTTGGTACAAATATATGTAATCAAACGGATTAAAGCTGGGGTTTAGGCTTTAATTAACTATATTTTTTTTTATAGTATACGTTTTTTCATCCTGTATTTACTCTAAAAAAATCCTACACTCTAAAAATTGCTAAAATGTAGGACGAATTAAAACATACTATGAGAAAACTTTCTGCTAAGATAAGGATGTATGATGCACGATGGACGGGTAAATTAGGAAACGGTAGCATTTGTCGAGGAAACGTACAGTTTGAATTAAAAAGATGAGCTGCTATTTTTTGCTTTAAAATGACTTTTTAAGCCTAAAAATAGCTTGGTTTTTATTTTGTTAAATATGTATTTTGCTAAAAAAAAGATAGTTATGAGCAATTTGCTAATAAATAGAAGAGCCGCAAGCTTACTTTTCTCTAAAAACAATTTTAATAAGAGAAAAATAAGAATGCGGCCCTTTTAGCTAGAAAGCGGTTTGCCTTAAGCGGTCAGCTTCATCAACTTTACCGTCTTCTTGCCTTCTGGTGTGATAATAGTGAAGAAATAAACCCCTGCTGGCAAATCTTTCCCAAGCATACTTTTACCATCCCAAAGGAAGGTATATTGTCCATTGGCTACTTCCCATTCGCCTTTCTGGAAGGTTTTTACCTGTTGCCCTTGTGCATCCGTAATGAAAAACTGAGCATCTGCTATATCCAATTTCTCCGAAAATTGTACTTGAATACGCACCCGTTCATGGAAAGGATTCGGTAATAGTTGTACACTTACTAGGGCATCATCCAGTACTTCTTCCACTGCTACGGTATTGTCATCATCCTCGCATTCTTCACATATTTCGCCACCTTGCCCTGGTTCTAGGGCTAAGAAAGCGGTGCGGGTGGATAGAATCCGATAATCGAGGCTCAACGCAAGTGCGCGTTGAATATCAGCGACGGAGTAAGCATTTTCGAGCTGTTCTAGTTCGTGACTCGCCCACATTTGTGGAATAATTCGTATTGTTTCTGCATCATTTGCTTCTATTTGGAAGGTTTTACCAAAAGAATTACCATCCATCACACCGCCAGCAGAGATGGTAAATGGATAATCGCCCAAGTATTTTCCAATTTGGAAAACAGGCTTATTAAGCGTGACACCCGATGACTCGAAAGGCATAATGCGATCGTAGGAAATGCCATTCTGCACCCCTGTACTAATATCGAATATATCAATGCGTTGTCCTAAAATGGCTTCGCTGCTATCAAATAGCCCATCAATATTCAGATTGCTATTGAAATGTGTAGATTTATAAATGCCGTTCGTAGTATTTGCCAAACTACTATGAAAGTAGGCATTACCCCTATAAGAAATCCCTCCTGTATAAAACGACGACAAATTGCGCGTTTGGTAATCAATAATATTGATAGTCATGGACTGTTCCATAAGTCCTACGATGTCGTCAATTCTATGATTCGTAGTAGTAGCATTGCCAGTACGACTAGCATTGGAAAAGAGTAAAATATCGGTATTGGCAGCAGTAGTTTGGGCATTGACATATTCTACCCCAGTTACTAATAGAGGAAAAAGATTGCTATAATTGGACAATTGACTCAGACTAATATTATTAAAAACTGCATCTATATTTTCTGTACTCCCAACTACCCAATCTTCACTAATAGGGTGTATGGCAAGCTGCGATAGGAAGACTTGGAAGGAATCTTGTTCGCTAAGATTTGCTTTTAAAAAATCCCTTGTTCGGTTCAAAATGCCTTGCCTTGAAATGGATGAATTTCCATCCTCAAAATCAATAAGCACCACTGTTTTTTTAGGGGTAGTCCCTAAATCAAATGCCTCAGCAGGCAGTATGGCAAGTTGGTAAAAATCTTCCTGTTCTCCTTCAGTCGTACTAAAGTAAATACCATCTTTGAAAGGAGCTTGAAAGGACACATGCAAATCGCTCCCATTATAGATAGCAGGTGCGATTAGAGCAAGATAATTGTCGCTACCTTCTTCCCTAACAAATCCTAGCTCTGGAATTTCTACGAATGTAGGAATACCCCAAGTGTCATTCGACTTTACCTTTATTTGTACAAAAGGGTCAGAATTAAAACTATCCAAAAAAGGATAAGGCAAGCTCGTGCTTACCATATTTTTACTCCAATTGGCAGGTACTAAGTAAGTGATTCTAAATTTCCGCACATGGTCTTGGCGAGTGAGGGGAAAAATACGTAACTCATAGCGATAGTCGTCACCTGAGCGTCTGCGAGTGAGTAAGGAAGGGTCTTGTCTTCGGGCTACAATTTCTTCATAAATTTCGGTAGCTGTCCAACGGTCGAGTAACTCGGCACGAATGATATCTTCACCAACCCATAGCCAAGAATCATTTACAATAGAGCCTTTAGGAAGTCCGAAATCAAGCACGATTTCGAGCGAATCATTGACATCAAATTGTCCAAAATCAGTAGAGAGTGACATCGTTAAATCCACCTGAGTGTATGCCCCTTGGGGTTCCACAATCAAGGACATTTCTTCGACGATAGCTTGCGACCAACCCCAATTTCTAGGATCACTCACGCCATGATCTATCCAATAATCTTGTGCAGATACAGCACTTAAAACGGCGCAACAACTAAGCGCGAAACAGATAAAATTTCTGTAAAACATAGGATAAAGATTGCTAGGCAAGCTTGAAAACACGGGAATACTAGTATTTGAAGTCCTGATTTTTATAGTTCGTGTAAACTAATTGGATTACAAATGGACAGATTCACGGGTTTTCATAGGCAACAGCATTTTACCGTACTTCGCTTGCCCATGTTCACGAATGCTTATAATTTACACCCAAAACCTACTGTTGGCAATACGACTTGTCGCTAAGCCGACTTTTATTGACGCTATTCAGACATTAAAAAATGCTTTTGACAAAAAAATGAAACTGCAATACGAACATCCTTCGCTCGTCATTTTTGAGAGCGAACTATTTAGAACGACCACTACTTTAGTGCTTGGTGAGGGCTATTTACTGCTCATAGACCCCAATTGGCTGCCGCGTGAAATAGCATTTATCCATGCCTATGTCGAGCGCGTATGCGGCAATCGAACCTGCTATTTGCTATTCACCCACTCGGACTATGACCACATCATTGGCTATGGAAAATTCAAGGGTTTTGAGACGATTGCTTCCCAAAATTTTGTAAGCAATCCAAAACAAGTAGACATCCTAGCAGAAATCGCCACCTTCGATGACCAATACTACATTCAGCGCGACTATGCGATTGAATACCCTAGCATTGACCATCGCATAGAAAGCAGTTCGAGTATGAAATTAGGCATAGAAACTTACGAGTTTTACCAAGCAGTTGGGCATAATTCGGATGGTCTCATTAGCTACAATTCAGACAGAGGGGTTTTGATAGTGGGTGATTATTTGAGCAATATTGAATTTCCTTATATCTACGAAAGCGTGGCAAAATACAAAGAGACGCTTGAACAATTGGAGCGAATAATTGAAAACAACAGCGTCCAAATACTCATCACAGGGCATGGCGACGCTACGCACGATAAGAACGAAATGCTACAACGCTTACAAGACTCGCACACTTATATTGAGCAACTAGAAGCAAGTGTACGAAACCAGCAGGCGTTCAATGAGGCAATTTTGTGGCAGCGTTATCAATTCCCGAAGATTATGCAAGCTTTTCACCAAGCAAATATGGAATTGCTGAAAAAAGAATTAGCCCTTTCGTAAAGCGGCACAAATAATACCCGTCGCTACGCCTACATTCAGCGATTCCATGCCACTCACTCGATGTGCTGGAATGGTAATGAGTTGGTCTAATTGGGCTTGTAGGTCTTTCGGAAGTCCCTTGCTTTCATTGCCCATCACTAAGATACCTTTCGACGGAAAGGCATGGGTATAGATGGAATTGCCATGTAGCACTGCGCCATAAGTTGGTAGGTCAGGAAAGCGATTTGTCAATTCCTCAAAAGGCATACGAATGAGCTGCGTTCGCAAAAATGCACCCATCGTAGATTGAATGACTTTGGGATTGTATATATCTGCACTATCGAAAGAGCAGAATACATGCTGTATACCAAACCAATCCGCAATACGCAGAATAGTGCCCATATTGCCAGGGTCTTGAATGGTTTGGAGGTAGAGTGACCAATCGTTTTGTACTCTTTCTGGGATAATTTCTGGTGCTAGCATTTCTGCTATTACTAAGGCTTGATTCGGTGTTGGCAAGGCTGATACTTGCTTCAATTCGCGCTCCGAAACAGGAATTATTTCTCCTATCTGTCGCAAAAGCGACGCATGTGCTTGCACCCAATCCGCTGTACCTACAAGCAATTCTATTTTTGTACGTTTAGATTGTAGGATTTCGAGTACCAGTTTATCCCCTTCAGCAATAAATTTGTTATACTTTTGCCTAAATTTTTTTTGCTGAAGGCTACGAATGTATTTTAGTTTATTTTTAGTAATAGACACCATTTTGAGATTTATAGATGTGAGATGTGAGATATGAGATTTCAATATTGTCTCACATCTCACATCTCATATCTCATATCTAAATAATTATGCGCTTGCTCAACCACATAATAGGGCTTTGTATATTGCTATGGCTTGTGAGTGCCTGTAGCGGTACGCGCTACGTGCAAGCAGGTGAACCCTTGTTGAGTCAGAACAAATTTGAGTTCAAAAGTGAAGAAAAAATTCCAAATAAAGACAATTTAGAATATGAATTGAGTACAATAGCCAAACAAAAACCAAATAGCAAGTTTCTGGGCGTACCACGCCAACGCTTCTATCATGCGGGACAAGACACTACACGCGCCTTCCATAAAATGTATCGTGGACTAGGCGAAGCACCCGTACTTTTTGATAGCATACTCATGGGAAAAAGCGCGGCAGAAATGCGCTATTATCTACAAGACAAGGGTTACTATGATGCTGAAGTAAATGCGAATGTAGATACAGCCCGCAGTCAGAAAAAAGCAGTGGTAGCCTACGAAATTAAGCCTAGTCGCTTATATCGCGTAGATACAACGGTATTTATTACACGCGATAGTGTAATAGCGGAATTGATAGAGCCACTCTCCGAAGCGACGCTCTTACAAGCGGGGCAGCCCGTATCTTTAGCTTTATACAATGCAGAGGTAGAACGTATTACCAACTATTTGCGAAACAATGGCTTCAATTTTTTCCGACGCAATTATGTGTCTCAATTGCGGGGCGATTCTTCGGATTATAAGGTCAAATTGAAGTTAGAAATTTTCCCTCCTGCTGATGGCGGCTCGCATCAGCAATATCGGATAGGAAAGGTATTTGTGCAGCCAGATTTTAATCCCTTGAATCTACAAAATGTAAAAGATTCTTTGATAGAAGGCATCCACTTTCTGCTAGATGAAAATTTAACGGAACTTAAACCCGAAGTACTAATTGACAAAATTACGGTAGCCGAAGGGCAACTCTACAGCCGCGAAGAAGAAACACAAAGCTATAATAATTTGGGAGCATTGAGCGGTATTAAGTTCATTTCGATGAAGCAGGAAATTGATCCTGATATACCCAATACAATTAATTACAGGATTCTGCTTACGCGCAATAAACGCTACGATTTCACAGCAGATTTAGAAGTAAGCTATTCCAATAGAGACATCGTTAGTCGCTTGAATTTAATTGGTACTTCCTTGAATTTTTCGCTTCGTACGCGTCGTAGTCCATTGAAAGGCGGTGCTTTGCTGACCAATAGTGTCCAAACAGGGGTAGAGTTTTCGATACCTAGTATTCGACAACAACCGCAAGGAGCGCAGGGGTTTGAGATTTTTACAGTAGATGTAGGTTTACAAAATCAGTTGGCAATTCCACGTTTTGTGGATTACTTTGGGGCTTGGCGTATGCTAAGTAGAGGCAAAAAAAGACCCGATGGTCGTCTATATAGTTTTCTGAAAGAACAAGTAAATACGCGCATTACAGCAAATATCAATTACCTACGCTTGCGGACGCTATACGCTTATCTGCTATTGGATGCAAGCTTTGGCTACGATATAGAACTCTTTGAGCGCGACCGCTTGGTGATTAATCATGTTGGGATAGATTATCTTTTTCCGCGTATTGAAGACCCTTTCCAGCAGGTATTGGATAATAATCCGTTCCTAGAACGTAGTTTCGGGCCGCAGCTTTTCACAGGATTGATGTTGCGCGATTTGAATTATTATTACAATAAGAAAAA
>JAHDCQ010000144.1:0-8046 GCA_020629845.1 Saprospiraceae bacterium
TTCTTTACAAAAATAAAAAATGGGCTACCAAAGTCGAAAACGTAACTACACGAGTAGGCGCGAGCGTCTGCAAAAGCACGGACGCAACATCCGTGTTATAGGACTATTCTTACTTATCACGCTAGTAATTTTACTCTTTATGAACAGAAGAGAATTGTATTATTTTTGGCAAACTTTAGTGTACTAGTGCATCTTCTAGGCCCTGAAATAGGCTGACAATTAAAAAACAATGCTCAGCCTATTTCAGAAAGTTGCTTTTGACCTCTTTCCCTACATGGAATCAAGTAATCGCAACTGTTGCTATATCGTTCATGCTACGCATCAAATCAATTATTATAAAAGACCCAACGCATCATCTGCATGAAATTATACTTCTTACCATACAATAGAATACCCACTCGATAAATGCGCCCTGCCAACCACACCAAGAAAATACAAGTACCGATTAGCAATACTAAAGACAATAGCACTTGCCAAATGGGAGGCTCAAAAGCCATACGCGCAGGCATCACGAGAGGCGAAAAGAGCGGAAAGAGCGATGACCACACCGCCAAACTACTATCAGGCGCACGAATAACGACAAAGAAGGTGATATAACTGGCCAAAATAATTGGAATGGTAATCGGCAAGGTAAGGGCTTGGCTCTCCGATAAGTCATCTCCGATAGCTGAACCAATAGCAGCAAACAAGGCAGCATACATGAAATAGCCCGCTAGGAAAAAGATGAAAAACGACGGAATCATCAATGCCCAATTTTGGTTTTGTAACTCCACTAGTACTTGCTGTACCATTTCCATACCTTCTGCCATGTCTTCCGTATTGGCAGGCATATTCGCGGCAGGCATTTCTGCGCCACTAAGACCCATGACTGCCCCTACTATCATGGTGACTAATGGTATTAAGATAGCCCAAATCGCCAATTGTGTTAATCCAACCAATCCAATACCTGTAATTTTTCCTAGCATCAACTGGAATGGGCGTACTGAAGAAATCATAACTTCCACGATGCGGTTGGTTTTTTCTTCCATCACGCCTTGCATTACCATATTGCCATATATCGTAATGATGAGTAGCATAATCATGGTTAGCACCGAAGCAATACCTGCCGCTATCACCGAACTCATGGTACTAGAGGTATCCTCTTCCGACTCGTCTATGGGTTTGGGATCGAAGGCTACGCGGGTTTTTAAGGCAGCTAATTTTACACTATCTAGTTCGAGGCGTTGTGTTTTATAAGTAGTAATATGATCTTTCATCCAGGAGCGTAGGCGTTCCTGCACCTCCAAACTCGGCGAATCTTCGGAATAAAAGAAGACCGTCAGCTTTTTATCATAGGCACTCTCTAAGGCAGGTACTTCCAGAATACCATCGTACTTCAAAGCTTCCATATTATCCTTCAGCGTCACCAAATCCTGCGAAGCACGAATAAGCGCGATATTGCCGATACTATCTTGCTCAAAGTTTTCAAGTATTTCGCCCCTGTCCAATACCGCGATATTGAAGCTTTCATCGCTCTGGTACATCACCATAAGCGCGACAATCAGGTAAAATGCCGCTATGCCCAACGGCATGAGTAAAGTGGTCAGAATAAAGGAGCGTTTCTTTACGCGCGTGAGGTATTCGCGCTTTATGATGAGTGGTAATTTATTCATGATTATTGTTTGGTCTTTAGCACGCTTGCTGTGCAAGCTTTTGGTCTTTAGTCTTTAGCTATTCATTCTAAATACTAAAGACCAACTCGCCAAAGACTAATTCACCGTTTTAATAAAAATTTCATTCAAAGAAGGCAAAATCTCATTGAAAGATTGCACTTGTACGCCTTGCCCCAGTACGTGTTGTAGGAGCGTGTTCGCGCTTTGCCCAGGCTGTAGTTGCACATCAAGTGAGCCAGCTTTCTGCTCCAGTAGACGGAATGAACTATCCAAAGGACTGCCTAATTCACCCGTATAGTTAATGCGAAAGAGGTTATCTTTATAGGTATTCTTAATATCTGTAACGCTGCCTTCCAATATCTTTTTGCCTTGATGAATCAAGGCTATTTGTTCGCAGATCTCCTCCACTTGCTCCATGCGGTGGGTGGAGAAAATGATATTCGTACCTTCTTGACTGAGTTGGTAAATTTCATCTTTGATGAGGTTGGTATTCACAGGGTCTAGTCCAGAGAATGGCTCATCTAGTATCAGTAGTTTTGGGCGATGTACTACCGTAGCGATAAACTGAATTTTCTGTTGCATCCCTTTCGAAAGTTCATCCACGCGCTTCGTCCACCATTCTTTAATGTCAAATTTGGTGAACCAGCCACGCAAGGCTTGTAGCGCTTCTTGGTAGCTCATACCTTTCAGTTGGGCTAGGTAGAGTAAGAGTTCGCCCACTTTCATTTTTTTGTAGAGTCCGCGCTCTTCAGGCATATAGCCGATTTGCATTGGGTGGCTGCTATTCAATTCTTCGCCATCGAGGTACACTTTGCCCGAATCAGCACGCGTGATAGTGGTAATAATCCGAATAAGGGAGGTTTTGCCTGCGCCATTTGGGCCGAGCAAACCGAATATTTTGCCTTTCGGCACTTCAAAGGAGACATGATCGACGGCGGTGTGTTGCTCATAGGTTTTCACTACCTCGTCTAGTCGTAAGATTGGGTGCATATGTCAAAGGTGAATTTCCAAATTAGGATTGTATACACAATCCTTAGCAGTCAGTCCGTCCGCGATAAATCGGAACCGTCAGTGGTCAGATTAAATACGACCTCCTAGCTGCTGACTACTTTCTATAATAAAATCGCCTGCCGAAGGTAGGGAAATTCCTTTCGGGGATGCATGCGTTTTGGACAATCGAGGGCGTATAATAGACTAAAAGCCCTAAGAAGCTGTTTTTAAGTAGTCGAGTCTAAATATTTTCCGCTACTATTGGCTGCTTTTTCTGAATGGCAGCGTTAAAAATGATGACCAGCCAATGAGGATGCTCATAATTTTTGCCTTGCCCTTCAAAAAAATCAACTCAATAGCAACAGGAAAGCATTTAAACTCGACTATTTAAAACCTCTACTTGTTTTTCTGCGTCCCTCTTTTTTCGTCTATTTCTCGTTTTTTTTGCTCTGTCCAGATAGCAATCGCATATGCATGAGGATAAGGAACGATAAACAAAGTTCATTGAAAAGCAGGTGTTTTCTTAGGAGAATCGGCAAAAAATGAAAACAACGCTAGAATTCCGCAACTCAACAAAGCGGAGCTTTTATGCGTTTGTCCTAACATTAACACCAGCTCTTTCCTAGTTTATTTCTGTTTTTGTATAGTTTTGCAATACAATAATCCGAGCATATTTATGAATAAGTTCTCGTACCTCCTAGTAGTACTATTGAGTTGCATTAGTTTTCAAGTGGCAACTGCCCAAATCGTCTCCAAGTCCTTTGAAATGCGTTATTTCACGGACTCGCTATTGGCATTTGGGACAATAGATTTTAAAGGCGATTCTACCTTCTTCACAGATGAAAATCGCGTGGAAGGCTTGCAGAAGTATATCCAATACAGCAAGCTTTATTTTCAGGATAAAGAATTGGATAAGCGGGCAGTTTCTAAGAAGGAAATGAAAGCGGCTTTGCAGCAAATCAAGCGTCGCCCAAAGCCGCAGTACCGCGAACGTCTATTCCTAGAT
The DNA here is from genome assembly GCA_020629845.1 of Saprospiraceae bacterium. Taxonomy (GTDB): domain Bacteria; phylum Bacteroidota; class Bacteroidia; order Chitinophagales; family Saprospiraceae; genus JAAUTG01. The sequence continues at coordinate 3,649 of JAHDCQ010000144.1, forward strand.
GATTGGCGATTTCTGGCGAATAAGCAAGGTTTGCGACAGCAGCAAGAAGCCCAAATCGTAGAGTGGACGAAAAACAAACAAGCCTCCGTGACCAATGGCAAGCTCTACGCCATGAATAAGTTCGAGTACAATAAAAAGTTCGAGCTGCAAGACGGGCGATTCACACTGGAATGGGAAACCCAAATTCCGAAAACGAAGGAACGCTCTGCCTTTTTGCTTTTAGATAAAAAAAGTAACCCAGTGGTACTAATGGGCATCACGGCAGAAGGCGGTTGTTTTTATAAATCGCAATCAGGCTTGCCTATTGATTTAGGGCAAATTCGGAATGATACCCTCGTTAATTTTAAAATATTTTTAGATACCGAAAGTGGGCGTTTCAGTCTATGGATTGATGGCGAAGAAAAAGCCGACTTTGTCCGCGCCCTCAGTCGAGAGCCTGTAAATAAACTCTTCCTAAAACTCCCGCTCGGTGCGACTCTGGATAATATTTACGGATTGCAGTACGAACGCGTACAACGCCCCGATGACCCGCAAGAACTTATCCCCATCCCGAAAGGACAGGTTTTCTTGGATGAACGCTTTGAATTCACGAAAGAAATTGGCGACTTAGGTTTGGCAGATTTTGACGATAGTGAGTGGCAAAACACTAAACTGCCCGTTGCTGCCAGCGACCGCTACCGCGATAGCGACCTCATTTTCCGAAAGACCATCACCATTCCAGAAAAAAAGAAACGTTCCATTCTTTACATCGAACACTTATCGAAAAGCGCAGAAATTTGGCTCAATCGGCGCATTCTACATGTACAGCGCGAAGTAGGTAATTTGGAGCTTGACTTGACTAAAGACCTAAAAGAAAAATTCAATAATCAACTCATGATTCGCCTACGCGCAGGCGACGAAGGACACATCGGCGAAACTTGGCTCGACCAAACCGACGAAACCTATATCGAACGTGCCGATGTAAGTACCGAATTGGAACAAAATGCCGCGCGGCTTCGCATCAATGCTCAATTGAAATCGGTTGCCAACCTCCCGAATGGGGAATGGAAAGGGCGTGTAACAGTACGCGTTTCCCCTTGGCAATCCAATGCCGCTCCAACGAGTCAGACTTTCCCTGTGCGTCTGCGTACCTATCGCGATTTCGATTTTTCAGAAACGATTATTTTGCCTTCACCTAATTGGTGGTCGGTAGATAATCCGAATTTATATCAAGTAGAAATCGCGCTCGTCAATGAGCGTGGACGGGTAGTGGACGATTTAAATATTGTCACAGGCATTCGGCGCGTAAGTCAGGAGGGCGGCTCCTTTAGTCTGAATGGTGAACCGATGCTACTGAATGGCGTGAATTGGACAGATTATGTCCCCTTCCCGATTGGTAGCTACGAATATCCTGACGATGTGACGGAAGCATGGTTGGTGCGCGTCATTAAATCCATAAAAGCCCTGAATGGCAATACGCTTCGCATTAGTAGGAGCGATAAAGTAAATAAAGATTTGCTGGCGCGACTCTGCGACCAATTGGGTTTGATGCTTGTTTTCCAAACCGAAGATAAGCCACAAGCATGGGCTACCGATTTTGAAGCCCTACAAGAAACGATTCGTTACTATCGGCATCATCCGAGTATCATTATTTGGCAAGGCGCGGATAAGTTGCAGTTTAGCAATTTCACGCAAGATGCCTCGCTTTGGATGAATGAATATCGCAATGCTATCCGTAGTATAGATACGACTCGCTTGATTGCGCTGACGGGTATTCAGCCCAATTTTGGCAGTAGCGGCATTCCGAATGATAAAGGTACGCGCCTCTACGATAATGGACGCTACAAAATGCTCCGTACCTCAGAGAGTTGGGTACAGCCTGATGTCATTCGCGTGGGTAGCGACCCTGCTTTGAGTTTTGGCTCTACCTGGGATAATCTTCGCAGCTTCCCCGTCGCACCAATGTGGGATACTTTGCGCCTCAATTACTTAAATAGCGACCAACATATTTACATCGATTTCCGTAGCGAAGCCCTAGCAGGGCAAGAAAACCCAAGAACTGTGAAAGGTACACCCTATCGCTATTCGGAAACCTATAAATCGCCCTATTTAGAAAGCTTATTGAATGTCGAAATTCCGTTTGAAGATTGGATACTTTCGCAAGCATGGCAAGGTTTTGCTGCCTATGAAGCCTATCGCAAAAAACGCTGGCTGGGCTACGACGGCTTGCTTTGGACTGCCCTCATGAATGGCGCAGACCCAAGTACATTACTCGACGCAAGTGGGTATAGAAAAATAGCGGCTTATACCGTGCAAATGGCACAGCAAGCTACTCTAGCAGGCAGCTATACTACCGATGTAGCCTACTGCACTGGCGAGTATGTTCCCGTATTCGTGACGCATACAGGCGAAGCAATGGAAGCCCAAGTGACTGTGCTTGTAAAAGATGTATTAGGGGAAGTGCTGCAACGCGAAACCCTGCCGACGGTCTATTTTCCCAAAGGAAATCATACGCTCTATGCGGGAGAATGGACGAGCAATGTGCGAAATAAAGGTTGGTACAGTGTAGAGTATGAGGTGCGGAGGAAATAATGCTTCAATGCGATAATGATGTAATGGTATTTTCCCTATTATCGCATTATATCATTATCACATTGAAGCATTCGCTTGTGGCTAAGGGCTAAAAGCTAAATTTATTCAAAGACCGTACTAAAAAATGTTAAAATAGAATATACTAGGGAAAATATCGCGTTTATATGTATATTTTTCGTGCTGCCGTTACAAAAGTGAGTAAAACCGTCTACATGTTAAGATGGTGCAGGTGCTGGTGTTTTATCAGGCGCACAATTTTTAAGCTTGTAACGAATTGTTTGTAATTTCGTATTTAGCAGAAGAGTAAACAGTCAATTCAAAATTCCGCGTATTTAATTTTTTTTCAGACTACCCTAACACTGCATTATGCTATTGAAGCGAAACATATTATTACTACTGATTTTAATTAGTGTTCTATCGGAATTATCCGCAAATGGAAACACTGACCCACGTACTTATGACGAAGCGGCAGTTATTGAACGCATCAACCGTTTAGAAACGGATGTATTAAAGCCACGCTATACCTCTGTGGTGAAAAGCTATGTCAAAACCTACACCATCTGGAATAAAGAAAAAGCACAAGATATACTAGGGCGTTCGGTGATGTATTTTCCTATTTTTGATGAATACATCGAGGCTTACGATATGCCTAAAGACATTCGCTATCTTTCGGTAGTGGAATCAGCATTGAAAGCAGAAGCAGTTTCGCGGGCAGGGGCAGTAGGCTTGTGGCAATTTATGCCTTCTACGGCAAAGGAGATGGGCTTGAAAATAGACCGCTATGTAGATGAACGCAGCGACCCGCACAAGTCTACCGAAGCAGCTATGCGCTACTTGAAGCGACAATACAATCGCTTCGGAAATTGGGAGCTGGCATTGGCGGCTTACAATGGCGGTTCAGGCCGCGTCAATAGAGCCGTGAAGCGTGGACGAAGCAGCAATTTTTGGCGTATTCGCAAATATTTACCCAAAGAAACCCGCAATTATATCCCTGCCTTCATAGGCGCAGCCTACATTATGAACTTCTACGACGAGCATGGTATCATGCCGGTGTTGCCTTCCTTGGATGCACAATTGACCGAAACGATTACGATATATGACTACCTCACCATGTTGCGTATTTCCAAGCTTACGGGCATGGCAACAGAGGAAATCGAGTTTTTAAATCCTGCTTATAAAAAGGGCTTTATTCCGAGTACGGTGCGCGGCAATACACTTACTTTGCCCAAACGTGTGATGGGAGTTGTGAAAGAATATCTCGAAACACGTCGTCCTGATAAAAATAGTGCTACTAGCGTGGTGGAAGATGCTGACTTTACTTTTTATCCGCGTATTCCACTATTACCAGCAAGTGAATATTATCGCCCTGTAAACTATACCGTACAGGCAGGAGAGTCCATTTATCAATTAGCGAGTGAGTTTAAATTGCCTGTAGAGGCGATTTGTGCTTGGAATAATATGAAATACCCCTTTGTGTCGCCTGGGCGCGAACTAAAATTATATGGTGTGGCAATGGCACCCAAAATAATTGAAGTGGAAGAATTGCCGAAAATAGAACCTATCGAGATAGTCGAGGAATTACCCATTCGACCAATTGTAGAGGTCGAGGAAGACGGGGATTTACCAGAAAACACCTATGAAGACGATGGTATATTGTACTATACCATTACAGAAAAAGAAAGTTTGACGACTATTGCGGCTAAATTTTCGAGTGTGACGGTGCAAGATTTGATGATTTTAAATAATCTTCGCAGCAATCAAATTCCCAAAGTGGGCAAAAATCTTAAAGTCCGAAAAATAGCAGCCGAGAATAGAGATACGAACTAG
>JAHDCQ010000144.1:8146-11710 GCA_020629845.1 Saprospiraceae bacterium
TTAGAAGAAGAAGTAAAAATTGTAAGAACTCGTGTGGAGAAATTGGGTAAAGCTCTGGAGTTGCCTACTACTACCACACCTATCGAAGAGGTGCGTCGCTTAGTGACTATTTTCCGCGAATTGCGAAGTGGGCAAACCGAAAATGGACAAGCCAAAGTCAAATCGCCAAGTAGTACCTTGAGTACTGCCGAAGCGATTTCGGTGATGAATAGCGGCATTGCTTTAGCCACGCACTTTGGAGACGGGCAGGTAGGTGCGAAAGATATTGCAGCGGGCTTGACGGGCGCGGTCATCAAAGACCCTTCGCAGGATACCGCTATTTGGGAAGAATATCTGGAATTAGTGATTCGGGAGCGCAAAGAATGGAAAGATTTGTATCAGGCGTGTCGGGAGTTGGTTTGAATGTGATAATGTGATAATGTGATAATAAGGAAAAACGTTTTCAGATAAAAAAGGCAAACAGCATGCAAAAGCTACTATTTTTTAGCATACTATTCCTACTATATAACTCTAGCACGTTCGGTCATACCACAGCACATGATGTGCCAATGGCAATTTTCAAATTCCAAGCCGAAGAAGACTATGTTAGCTTTAAAATTAAATTTATCCGAGAAGATATAGAAGCAGCTTTGCTACAAGAATATCCAGATGTAGAGGTGTCGGACACGGATGCAAAAAAGATTGCCCTAAAAAATTACATCAAATCCAAACTTCGACTACGCGTAGATTTAGTATTCACCAATCTGATTGTAGCTGATATCAAGCAAGATGAGCATTTCATACTACTCACAGGCAGATTAGGCAATGTACCCAAAGCATACCATAAAATCGAAGTCTGGAATACCTGCTTGCTAGGCGTACGCGATGGGCATTCCAACATTGTACATCTTGCTTTTCATGGCAAAGAACGCAGCTTTAGAATGTCCGAAAAACGGCAAAAGATAATAGCAGAATACAAAAAAGAGGTAAGTACTCAATGAGTGAATGAAGAAATTTTGAATGAGTGAATAATGCTAAACTTCATTCATTCGCTCATTCAGCTATTCAAAATTCACTCATTGAATATTTACAAAAAACAGTAGCTATAACTCTCATTCTCCTAGAAATATCGCCATGTGCTTGGCATACCGCCTAAACATTAATATTTTCGCGGTTTAGGGACGAGGAAAATAATAACCTACGTATCTAAGTTGGTCTTTTTATCTTCTTCTGCGTTATGAAAATCCTTACGTAGCGTAGGCTATGCGCGGTTTTCATGCCTTGAAGAAGAAAAAAAACACCTACCTCATTTTACGTAGTTTATTTTTTTCCTCGTCCCTTATCTGAGATTTTGGCCTAAAAAAATAGAGCAATGGCACAACAAAATGAGGCGTTTAAGCAACTCGTTTCACACTGCAAAGAATACGGATTCATTTATCAATCAAGTGAAATCTATGATGGTTTAGCTGCTGTGTATGACTATGCCCCCTATGGCGTATTGTTGAAAAATAACCTTAAGGACTATTGGTGGAAGTCAATGGTACAGCTACACGAAAATATTGTGGGGATTGATGCAGCGATTTTGATGCACCCGAAAACGTGGAAAGCATCAGGACACGTAGATGCCTTTAATGATCCATTGATTGATAATAAGGATAGCAAAAAACGCTATCGCGTGGATCATCTGATTGAGGGCTATTGCGAAAAGATAGAGGCAAAAATTGATAAAGACATCGCAAAGGCGCGCAAAAAATATGGTGATGCTTTCGATGAAGCGCAATTTCGAGCTACCAACGGACGCATAGTAGACCGACAAAAGCGCATTGATGAAGTCATGGCACGCCTAACGAAAGTGATGGGCGATGGCGATATGGAGGGGATGAAAGCCATGATTGAAGATTTGGAAATCAAAGACCCCGAGACAGGGAGTGCGAATTGGACAGACCCGCGCCAGTTCAATCTCATGTTCTCGACACAACTTGGCAATATCGCGGGCGAAGAAAGTAAGCTCTATTTACGCCCCGAAACCGCTCAGGGGATTTTTGTAAATTTCTTGAATGTACAGAAAACAACGCGCCAAAAAATACCTTTTGGTATCGCACAAATCGGGAAAGCCTTCCGAAATGAAATTGTAGCGCGTCAGTTTATTTTCCGTATGCGCGAATTTGAGCAGATGGAAATGCAGTTTTTCGTGCCGCCAGGCAAAGAAATGGAATGGTACGCATACTGGAAAGAAACGCGCCTGAAATGGCACAAAGCACTAGGGCATCCTGCGGAGAAGTTGCGCTTCCACGACCACGACAATTTGGCACACTATGCCAATGCTGCGGTGGATATTGAGTTCAAATTCCCATTTGGTTTCCGTGAATTAGAGGGGATTCACTCTCGCACGGATTTTGACTTGACAGAGCATCAAAAACTATCGGGTAGAAAGCTACAATACTTCGACGCTGAACTAGGCGAAAGCTATGTACCTTATGTAGTGGAAACTTCGATTGGTTGCGACCGTATGTTTTTAGCCACTATGAGTCATGCGCTACAGCAAGAAATCGTACCAGATGCAGACGGTAAGGATTCTACACGCATGGTACTGAAGTTACCACCACCAATTGCTCCTGTGAAGTGTGCGGTATTGCCGCTTTTGAAAAACAAAGAAGCATTGACGACTAAAGCACGTGCTATTTTCAATGATTTGCGCTTTGCTTTCGATTGTCAATACGATGAAAAAGATGCTATCGGTCGCCGTTATCGCCGACAGGATGCCATTGGTACGCCTTACTGCGTAACGGTAGATTTTGATACGCTAGAAGATGATACCGTGACACTACGCGACCGTGATACCTTGCAGCAAGAGCGCATTCCGATTAGTAAAATTGAGGAAATTGTAAGCGAGCGCATTGATATGCGGACATTATTTGAATAGACCAAATACTAATATATGCGCGAACGGGCTTATCATATGGAGGCGATTGCGAAACGTCTCGAAATGGAATATAGCGAGGAAGATGAATGGGGAATGATGGAACTCGTGCGCGATTTCCGACTATTCCGGCGTGGCGGACGGAAACGCGTATTCAATATACTTCGTTACAGTACGCCTTTGGATGAGGTAAAAGTGAGCATTTTTGACTATCGCTTTGTAGTAAGCACTGGAAAAAGTGCACGACGCTATTATCAAACTGTGTTCTTTGTGCAGTCGAAGGAGTTAGCCTTGCCTGAGTTTTGGATGAAACCAGAAGGTTTCTTTCATAAAGTCGGCAACTTGCTCGGCATGGGCGATATTAACTTTGAAGAGCATCCTGAATTTTCGGATCAATATTATCTTTCTGGAGAGGATGAAGAATTGATTCGGCATACCTTTAATAAGGACGTGCTACATTATTTTACAGTAGAGAAAAATTGGTGCTTGGAAGGGGTAGGTTACTATTTTATCCTTTACAAGCGCAATGTCTTGTTTCCGCCTAATAGAATCCGAGGAATGTTTGAGAAAGGTGTGGAACTTTGGAAACGATTAGCATAAAAGAGGTTATCTGAACTTCTTGTAAACACAAAGGGCTTGCCGCTTGGCAAGCCCTTTGTTATTGA
>JAHDCQ010000144.1:11810-12946 GCA_020629845.1 Saprospiraceae bacterium
CTCTTACTTCATCTTCTCTGCTTTCTTCAACTTTACTTTCTTACCGCCCTTGTTCATCATCGCAGTCCATTCTTTGATAGACTCATCGTTTAGGCGGATATATTCATCGTATTCTGCTTTTACTGCCAATTCTCTTGACTGCTTAGCATCTGCGATAGCTGCTGCATAGTCACCCATAGCTGCATGGATAAGTGCCTCGCGGCGTACTTGCCAGAACTTAGGATTTTCAGCATTTGCTTTTTGCGACCAAGCTAATGCTTGCTTTAGGTCTTTACCATTTTCGTGGTAGTAAGTTGCTGCTGTGTGGTATGCACCTTGCGATGGGCCAGCCATTGTTTTAGTGATAGCATCCATTACTTTAGCATCCGCTTCTACACTTAGTGGCAATGCAACCATTGTCTTTTCCCACATGAACATAATGTCAGCACTCTCGTTGCGGATATTATTCACATCAATGCTGAATGTTTCTACATTCATTGGCAATGCTACCGTATTTGCAGTAGCTGTAGCTGCTGGCGTTTTTTCTAGATAGCTGCTCCAGCTTCCTTTTTCATAAGGGAAGAACATGAACTCCCAGCTACTTGCACTTGGCTTTGCTAATACTGCATAAGCACCTGCTTTTAGCTCTTGACCACCCACTTTCACGTCGTCGCTAAACTTGAACTTAGTAGCAGAGTTAGCACCCAAACGCCATACTTTGTCCAATGGTACTAAACCATCAGTTGCGAAGATAGTACGGTCTTTCATACTTGGACGCGAGTACTTAATCATTACATCCGTAAGACCTACTGTAAGTTTTGTTTCTTGTGTTGGACTAGCAGCAGGTGTGTTGATTTGTGCTGTTGCCTCAATACTAAATAAGCCGAAAAGGGCTACAAATGCTAAAATCGCAAACTTTCTCATTGCAATTAATTTTTTTAGTGAATGTGATAAGACGTGTGGTGAGTTGAACGTCTCTGTCATTTTGTTTGCCGCTGCAAAATGCATAAACGGCATCTTGTTCCGAAAAACGGCACAAAAGTAACGAATTCTGTGGAAGAGTTTGTCTTTTTTCTTACACAAAGGAGTGCGTAAAGGTTAAACTCAGGAGTATAGGAACGATAAACAAATAAATGTAAGTAGTGAGACAAAAATAG
>JAHDCQ010000145.1:0-3890 GCA_020629845.1 Saprospiraceae bacterium
CCCACCTACAAACCCACCAACTCCAAATTCCGCCAAGCCACTTTGATACCACCACCGTCATGAATTTGCAGCGCGATTTGCCCCGTAGCTTGTCCGATTTTTTCGTCTTTTAGGTGTATCATTTCTACGCCATTCAGCCAAGTTGTCACTTCATCATCTAGTACGCGGATACGCATCTGGTTCCACTCGCCCATGCGGAGTACATCATCAAGTTTTCGAGGCGGTTTGATGAGCCAACCTCTGCCATAAGACTCATAAATACCGCCCGAATTATTGCGCGGCGGTGCGACTTCGGCTTGCCAGCCCGTTATTTTTGTACCTTCTATCGAAGAACGAAAAAACACCCCGCTATTGCCATTTGCTTCCTGCTTAAATTCCAGCGTGAGGTCGAAGTTTTTATACCGCTTTTCCGTAGCGAGATAGCCGTATTGCTTATCCTTGCCGCTTTCGCAGATGAGTAAGCCATCTTTCACATACCATTTTTCTGTGCCATAAGCCTCCCAACCATCTAAGTTTTTGCCATTGAAAAGACTAACTTTTTCCGTTGCATCCGTCGAAGCAGCTTGTACTAGTTTCAGAAAATTGCCCAATTTGGAAGGCTCTAGCCAGCGCGTCACTACGACCATATCATTGGCTTCATCCACTACGATATAGTTGCCCCCAAAACCTGCCGCGAAGTAGAGTTGTTCGGGTAAATCTTCCATATAACGTTTGCCCTCCTTGTTATTTAGCCACCACATATAGCCATAGCTTGGGTTCGGTTTGGACGGCTGCTGCACCGCTTTTACCCAAGCCTCGGAAATAAGTTGTTCCTCTTGCCATTTCCCATTCCGAAGAAAAAGCAGCCCAAAACGCGCATGGTCGAGTGTATTGATGAATACGCCACCGCCCGAGTGTCCGCCACCGCTCACCGATTGCATCATCATGCCATCTACATTGGTGAAGGAGTGGTCGTAGCCCTGCCATCGCCAAGTAGGAGATGCACCGATTTTATCCATTAGATGCGCTTTTAGCACCATAGGAAGTGGTTTGCGCCATACTTGTAGCAATGAATACGCAAGTACATTCACCCGCACATCATTGTACTTGAATACTGTACCAGGTTCGTTCAGCTTTCGGTATTTCCAATCATCCACATCGCCCTCTTTCGGTGGACGGTCTGCCCAGTCTTTTACGCCAAATAATTCGCCCTGCCAATCCGAAGATTGGTGCAAGAGATGTTCCCAAGTTACTTTTTCATTATGCGCGCCTCTAAAAGTGCCGTCCCAAACATAGTTCGCCACTTTATCTTGCACATCTTCTATCAAGCCTTTATCTACTGCCAAACCCGCTAGGGTGGAAAGGTAACTTTTGGTCACGCTAAAGGTCATATCCACGCGCTGCACATCGCCCCATTGCGCTACGATATAGCCATTTTTAAGAATCACGCCTGCTGGCCCGCCACGTCGTTTAGTTGGGCCAAGTATTTCGTGATAGGGTTCATACGCGAAGCCTTTTAGGATGGCTCTACGCAAATCGCGCTCGCCAGCGTATTCATTGTCTTCTGCGAATTGTACAGCTTCTTGTAATGCAACTGCATCTAAGCCCATTTCTTGTGGACTCTTAGCTTCCCAACGATTTGGAGCAGGATAATAAGGCGTTTGAGCAAGCACCAAAAAAGGCGTGCATAGTAAAAAATATAGTAAGCGTTTCATGTCGTAAATTTTAGTAGACTAGTGTTCGACCAAACATGAAATGACGGGTAGCTTGCGTGTGTTTTTTTGCTAATCAAGGCGGAGGTTTGTGCGTTTAACTGGTTAAATAAGCAGTTCTCCAACGCAGAGTAGTGAAAAAAGACCGACCATAGATTACCCGTCATTTCATATTTGGTCGAACACTAGCAAGATAGGAATTTTTGTAGATACGCTCAAATACGGTTTGCCAGAGCAATTGAAAATGAGCAAAACGACTCTCCCGCAGCAAAAAAATGGAAGGTGTTAAAGAATTTTAACAAGAAAAAACAATCGCATAAAACATTAACTATCAATTAATTAAAAATTAAATAAAAAATATTTATCTCAAAAAATAATTTTTACATACTAAAAAAGCCTCGCCAAACGCTTATATATCCGAATCGAATACACAAACTCATCTCAATAAAAAATTTGCATCTGAAGCAATTTTTCTACACAACATAGTCAAAACATATAAAGCGTTATCTGCGCTCTTTTTGGCTTCTTATTTTTACTCTTTTTCTAACTTAAGCTTTGGGCTTGCAGTATCGCAAGGTCTAATTTAAAAATTCATAAATACAGTATAAGAGCATTTTTTACACTTTTTATATTACAACAGATTCATCAAACAAACGATGCGATTTATTTTGAAGCATCCTAGTTCAAGAAGAATCAACAGTTAAGAACAAAAAAGAAGTAAATATGAAAATCTCTTTGCAAGTATTATATGCTGTATTATGCGTTTTGCCACTTAGCTTCTCCTTTGCACAAACTACTGATAGTGAAGCACTAAACCTGCCTGGCACAACAACTGAGGCAGTAGCGACCGAAACATCTACTGAAAAAATTAAAGACAAAAAGGAAAAAGAAGTAAGTTATGAAAACCTTAGCAAGCAAGCCTTTAGCGCAGCCGAAGCCGGAAACTTCGAAGAATTGGAAGCTGCCTTCAACCCACGATTATTTTATACTCACAACGAAGAAGGAGAAACGATTTTCACACAAGCTATAAAAGCAGGCAATGTGGAATTGGTGGAATTTTTAGAGCCTCATGCCGTGATTAACATTAAAAACACGGAAGGCGAAACACCACTCACATTAGCCATAAAAAGCGGTAATACGGAAATCATAGAGTTAGTGACGCAACGTGCTAAAGCAGGCTTGAAGAACGAAGCAGGCGAAGCACCACTCTTCCTAGCTATTCAGCACTTCGACCGCTTGGATTTTCTGAAAGAACTCATCGAAAAAGGCGCGGATGTAAACCGCATGTCGAATGGACTCACGCCTTTGTCGAAAGCAGTGGAAATGGGCAAACTACCTATCGTAGCACTATTCATCAAGAATGGCGCGAACCCTAGCAAAGCCAACGCGGACGGAAGCATTCCTCTCTACATTGCTGTACAAAATGGTCAAGAACAGATTGCAGGTATGTTGCTTTATACAAGCAAAGACCTAGAAGCAGATGCCAATTGGGAAACGCACTTAGGGCAACCTATCCTACTGATTGCAACAGACTTAGGGCAAACAGGTATCGTGAATAGCTTACTACAATATGGCGCAGACCCGAACGGCACGGACTATATGGATAATACAGCATTGAGCCTAGCAGCGACGAAAGGAAACGCGGTCATCATGCAAGCTTTACTAGAGAGTGGTTCGGATGTGAATCATCAGAATATGCTAGGCGTAACACCTGTACTGGCAGCCGCAGAAGCGGGGCAATTTGCCGCAGCCAACTACCTTGCGGACAATGGCGCAGATATTGGACTGGAAAGTGTAACGGGCTTCGCAGCGACAGATTTCTACGGCTTTGCTCCAAGTTCTACAACAGGCGCGCAAGTGCGTCCTTAGTGAATAGATGTGAGATTTTTAGATGTAAGACTTCTAAATATCTCCCTCACTACAACCAATAGGCTTGGCGGTTGGGCGGTGACACAACAACGACAAACGATACTTGAAAACAGCCGTCTATCGTCAAGCCTATTGGAAATACCAACTCAACTTATACATACTTTGCTTGCTTGCCCTGAGAACGGCCTATAAGGTGGGTGGACTGCTCGCAAAATAAATGCGGGCAGTCATGCACCTGAACACTCCAAAGCTTGAAGAAATAAATGTTCATGGGATTTAATAAAATTTTGTAAAGTGTAGCGGTTATGCAGGAGCTTGTGCGATGTGCGC
>JAHDCQ010000145.1:3990-12936 GCA_020629845.1 Saprospiraceae bacterium
TTTAATAAAATTTTGTAAAGTGTAGCGGTTATGCAGGAGCTTGTGCGATGTGCGCTTGACTCCTGCTTTTTTATTTCCGAATTTATAGCACGCTCAAAATCGCTGCTATATCTCTAAAATCCTCAAAGACGATATCCGCACCGAGTGCTTTTAATTTGCCATCCTGTGCCACATCAATACCTATAAAACGGATGCCCAATTCTTTACAGGTCTTAAAGTCCCATGCGCCGTCTCCGAAGTAGATAATATCTTTGAATTTGGTTTGATGTTTTGTTTCTGCTTGCTCTATGGCATGTTGTGTGATGCGCGCTCTAGATTTGAAAAAATCGCTATTGGAGAATGGAATGCCCTTTGGGTCAATACAAATAGCCTGAAGCTTGATACGCGCCGATTGCGACCAAGAACCTGTGGCGATGCCTATGGCAAATTGGTCAGAAATACGCAGCTTATCAAAGAAGTGTTTCGCGCCAGCTACTTCTTGAAATTGCTGTTTATCCCTAGCGCATTCGATACGCAACAACTCGAAAAAATGCTGTTGCATGGAAGCATATTCCCTAGCGGTCGCTTCGCGTTGCTGTGTTTTTTGGATAATTTCTTCTATGATACCCCAATCGGTGACGTTTTGAAGGTCTTCCCATTTATAGGCACTAATATCAAAGTCAAAAATTTGCTCAAATGCTTGGATGAAACATTTGTCTTCTACTGTTTTGGTGTTGGTGAGGGTTCCGTCAATATCGAAGATAACTAGTTTTGTCATTGTGCTGATTTAGCCGCTAATTTCCCATTAGCGGCTAAATTGACTTGGACAACATTCATCAGCTAATAGGAAATTAGCAGATGAATTATGCTACAAATGCCGCTCCGCATGATAAGAAGAACGCACCAATGGGCCACTTTCCACAAAGTCAAAGCCTTTGGACATGCCCACTTCTTTATACTTTGCAAACACATCAGGATGCACATATTCGGCTACCTCTAAGTGCATTTTGGTGGGTTGTAAATACTGCCCAATCGTCACTACATCGCAGCCATGTTCGATGAGGTCGTCCATGATTTTGAATACCTCTTCTTCCGTCTCGCCCAAGCCGACCATGAAGCCCGTTTTGGTGCGTTTGCCGTAGTCCTTGATGCGCTGAATTTGCTCTAAACTGCGCTTGTATTTCGCCTGTGGGCGTACCTTGCGATAGAGTCGCTCCACGGTTTCCATATTATGCGACACCACTTCTTGCCCTGCACTAATCATGCGTTCGAGAGCTTCCCAATTGGCTTTGGTGTCAGGAATTAAGGTTTCTATGGTCGTTTCGGGCGATAATTCTTTCACTTGCTTCACGGTCTGATACCAGATTTCCGCGCCTCTATCCTTCAATTCATCCCGATTCACGGAGGTAATCACGGCATGTTTGACTTGCATCAATTTGATAGCTTCGGCTACGCGGCGTGGCTCGTCTTCGTCGTACTCTGGCGGGCGGCCTGTCTTTACGGCACAGAAGGAGCAAGAACGCGTACAGGTATTCCCCAAAATCATAAAAGTAGCTGTGCCTGCGCCCCAACATTCCCCCATATTCGGGCAATTGCCACTTTGACATATCGTGTGCAAGTTATATTCATCTACTAAAGCACGCACGCGCTTGTAGTCCTGTCCAATGGGCAACTTCACGCGCAACCAATCGGGTTTTCGTGTTCGTGCCGTCTTTTTTTCTACTACCGGTAACTCTAGCATAGTTCTTATTTTGTCGGTGCAAAGGTATAAAGCCTTTGCATTTAAATAAACAAGCAGCAAGTAGAATTGTTATTTGCTTTGCTAATAATGATGATACAAATGCTACAAGCCCATATTTGATAGACTTATTCTGCTTTTTTGTCTAAAATAAATCGGCATGACGCTACCTACTAAACCTCTTAATTACCTTTCTTGTTATTGAAAGCACAAGCGAATGAAACTTATGTTTGAAAATCCACAAGTAGATACGAAACAACTGCCGAGCGTAGAGGCGATTGACTATCAAGGCATTCATCGCAATTCGTTGGTCGTGAACCTCATTGGTGCTATGATTTGGTGGGGCTTTATACTCACTACGGCAAGTGTGTTTATCTACTTTACTAATTTTGACTATCCATCGTTTTTGAATTATGTCGTGCTGGGCGTATTGGTTACGTTCGCAGTATTATCCATTATCCTAAATATTTTGGGCTTCCGACGCAAAGGCTACGCCCTACGCGAACGCGATGTGTCCTTCCAGGAAGGCGTACTTTGGAAGTCGCATACGGTCATTCCCTTCCATCGTATACAGCATAGCGAAGTGACGCAAGGCCCTGTGGAAAGTATGTTTGAGCTGGCCACGCTTTCCGTCTATACCGCAGGCGGTAGCGCGAGTGACCTTACTATTTCGGGACTGCAACAGGAAGAAGCACATCAAATCAAAGATTTCTTACTACACAAAATGGCGCGACATGAAGAAGAATGAGTGGGATTTATTTGAACCCTCGCGGCAGTCGCTTTTTGCGATGATTTTTATCATCCTGAAGTTTATTCGCCGCATCGTTCGTATTGGTTGGCCGATTATTTTGGGGATTTTCATTGGGCGTAGTAGTGGAACGGATCGCTTTGAGCTGATGATTACGATGATTGGTAGCCTTTCGATGATTACTTCTATCATCGCTTATTTTCGCTATTATTACTACATCAAGGGCGAAGAATTGGTCATCGAATCGGGCTTATTTAGCCGCACGAAATTGGGCATTCCTTTTGATAGAATCCAGACGGTCAATTTTAATAGAACCATCCTGCATCGCATATTCGATGTGGTAGAAGTGGAGGTAGATACAGCGGGTTCGAGTATGTCGGAGATAAAAATTGATGCCCTTAGCCTTGAAAAAGCCCATGCTTTGCGCGATTATTTACTGTCCCAAAAAGCTCAACACACCACCATAGAAACTGTAAACGAAGAAGGCGAAATCATTACCGTATCTAAAGAAGTAAAGGAAGAACTCGTCCTCGATCTTAGCCTGCCCGAAGTGCTTCGTATAGGGGTCACGCAAAATCACTTGCGCTCTACAGGCGTGATTTTTGGAGCATTATTCGCCCTCACACAAGGCGTAGATATAGGCATGGAAGATTTTGAGCGGCTTTTAGGTGTGGGCAAATATAGTTGGTTGGCGATGTTTGTACTGTTAGCAATCGCTAGTTTTTTGATCAGCGTCGTGCGTTCAGGATTACAATATTACAACCTCCAACTTTGGCGCACAGACGAAAAATACCGCATGGAAGCGGGCTTATTCACTAGGCGCGAAGTGGCTGCGCTCGACCATAAAATACAAGTTATACATTGGTCGGACAATCTCTTAAAGCGCATTTTAGGCTACTTTGATGTGTATATGAAACAAGCGTCGAGTCAAGCCCTTTCCTTATCCAAATCCATAGCCGTACCAGGTTTGCGACAGCCAAATGTCACTAGTATTCTCCAGAATTGGTTGGATGAAAAATACCAGCCCGTCGGCACGTGGAAGGGAGTGAGTGAGCATTACTTTCGTCGAAGAATTATGTATACGACCTTGTTTTTCCTACTCATTGGCTGCGGCATGATTTATGTAGAAGATTACTACTCTTTGCTTCCCTTCGTGGGTTTTTATATCTTTTTGAGTATTTCAGCTTGGTTGCGCTATGTGAAACGCGGCTATTTCCTCGGTGAGAATGTACTGTACACCTCTATGGGACGCATCGGTGATAACTATGCCGTCACGATGTTGCACAAAATCCAAAGCGTACAAATCCGACAAACGCCTTACCAATCGCGGCGCAACTTGGCTACGTTGATGATTTATACGGCTTCGGGCAGTTTGAGTATTCCATACATCCCAATCGCAGAAGCAAAAGAGTTGATGGATGTGTGTTTGTATCGCGTGGAGCGTAGTTCGGAGGCTTGGATGTAAGTAAGTGAATTGACAATTTAAAATTGACAATTGACAATGATTTTATATTTGATTGTCAGTTGTTTATAATTTTAGGTTTCAATAACTTAATTATGTCTGAGCACTTAATGACGGATAAATAAATATACATTCTTGACTGTTTCTCTTGCTCCTATTTTTCACTTTGAAATTGGTCAAATATCCAGATATACTCCCACTTTCAAAGTAAAAACTAGAACCAAAACTAAGCGACTCAAGCATGTATATTTATTCATCCGCCATTACTAAGTGAAAGCTTTTGAGCAATATTTATTTTGCCACCACCACCAGAAAAAGCACTTCAAATTGGGACATTCTTTTGTTTTTGGATAAATTTGATTTCAAAATCAACAGATGAAAACAACACTTTTATTAGCATCTTGCCTAATTTTAGGCATGGTGACTTGCACAGCACCCCAAGAAAATAGTGATAAGACAGAGCAATTACCGGAACCATCTACTTCCATTGGCGTTCGGCTCGCGCAACAACAAGTGGAAGGCTATAATCGCCGTGATTTAGATGCTTTTCTTGCCCCTTATTCAGATTCGGTAAAGGTGTATAATAAGCACGAATTGAGTTATCAAGGCATAGATAAAATGCGAGCGGCTAATGCAGAATGGTTTGCTAGCGTCGATACCTTACATGCTAAAATTCTCGACCGTATCAGCGAAGGTAATACAGTAATTGATCATGAAGAAGTTTACTATAAACTCAAAGATGGACAAGCAAATACGATGCATTCCATTGCAATTTATACCATCCAAAATGAAAAAATTCAAGAGATAATTTTTCTTGAAGTGGGGAATAATTAATGAGTGCCCCTTATCTGAGATTGTGGGTATGGCAGGTGAAAGCTATTTACAGAAGTGTGTCGTTTGAGGACGGTGTGGAGGATTTGGGAATGCAGTATTGAGATAGATATTCATAGTTAACCAATAAGGCACATAAGGACATATAAGTGTAAGTCTTATGTGGTTCTTATGTACCTTATATGGTTCGCAAATTTATTTCGCATAGAAATACCTCACTTTTGACATTTCTTTACCACTTTCCCCCTAGCCTCACAAGTAGAAATTCAATATATTTGCGGCCATGAAGCAAGACAACATTAGAAACTTCTGTGTCATCGCACATATTGACCACGGAAAGAGTACCCTTTCCGATAGATTATTGGAATATACCAAGACCATTTCGGAGCGAGATATGCAAAGTCAGGCCCTCGACGATATGGATATTGAGCGCGAGCGCGGTATCACCATTAAGAGCCACGCTATTCAGATGGAATATAATCATACGAATGGTGAACGCTATACCTTCAATATGATTGATACACCCGGTCACGTAGATTTTTCGTACGAGGTCTCGCGTTCGATTGCCGCTTGTGAAGGCGCACTACTACTTGTAGATGCTTCGCAAGGTATACAAGCACAGACCATTTCCAATCTATATCTTGCTATTGAACACGACCTTGAAATTATACCCGTACTGAACAAGGTGGACATGGAAAGCGCGATGATTGATGAAGTCTCCGACCAAATCATTGATTTGATTGGTTGCGATAAAGACGAAATCATACTCGCTAGTGGAAAAACAGGTGTTGGGATTCCTGAATTGATGGAATCTATTATCCAAAATATTCCCGCGCCAGAGGGTTCGCCTGATGAGCCTTTGCAAGCCTTGATTTTTGACTCCATGTTCAACTCTTATCGTGGAGTGATTGCCTACTACCGCATCTTGAACGGTACGATAAAGAAGGGCGACAAAATCCGCTTCATCAATACCGAAGGCGAGTACTTTGCAGATGATATTGGGATATTGCAAATGGACATGGTGCCACGCAAGCAACTCCAAGCAGGCAATGTGGGCTATGTAGTGACAGGCATCAAGGAGTCGAAAGAAATTAAGGTGGGCGATACCATTACCTTGGCATCCAATCCAGGTGAGCCGATTCATGGTTTCGAGGAAGTGAAGCCGATGGTATTCGCAGGTATTTTCCCGATTGATAATGATGATTTTGAGTCGCTACGCGAAAGTTTGGAGAAGTTGCAACTCAATGATGCATCGCTGGTATTCGAGACGGAGACTTCGGTGGCTTTGGGCTTTGGATTCCGTTGTGGATTCCTCGGCATGTTGCACTTGGAAATTATACAGGAACGCCTTTCCCGCGAGTTCGAGCAAGAGGTAATTACGACCATTCCGAACGTATCCTATTTTGCTTATACTAAAAAAGGCGTGGAGATGGAAGTCCGTACGCCTACGGATTTGCCTGACCCAACGCATCTTGAGCGGGTAGAAGAGCCGTATATCGTCGCACAAATCATTACAAAGCCTGAGTATATCGGCACTATTATGACTTTGTGTATGGAAAAACGCGGCATTCTCACCAAGCAAACCTACTTGACCACAGAGCGCGTAGAATTGACCTTCGATTTGCCACTAGCCGAAATCGTATTCGACTTTTATGATCGCTTGAAGTCTATTTCGCGTGGTTATGCGTCTTTCGATTACGCGCCTTTGGATTATCGTGCATCGGATTTGGTAAAATTGGACATCAAACTCAATGGCGAGTCAGTGGATGCACTTTCTGCACTCGTACACCGCGATAAGGCAGCAGCTTTCGGGCGAAAAATATGTAAGCGATTAAAGGAGTTGTTGCCACGTCAGCAATTCGTAATAGCCATACAAGCTGCAATTGGGGCGAAGATTATTGCCCGCGAAACTATCTCGGCACTCCGAAAAGATGTGACTGCAAAGTGCTACGGTGGTGACATCACGCGTAAGCGTAAGCTACTCGAAAAGCAAAAGAAGGGTAAGAAGAAAATGCGCCAAATTGGTAGCGTGCAAGTGCCGCAGAAGGCGTTTTTGCAGGTACTCAAACTCGACTAGCACAAGTAAACAATAGATAAAGTAAAGAACCCTAGACCGTGCCAAACTGTTTTTATTTGGTATTTTGGTTGTTTGGTAGTTTAGTTATTTGGTACATTTGTAACTGAACTGCCAAACAGCCAAATCACTAAACTACGAATTATGGCGCAACCGCAATTTGAAATAAAACCGCCTAGCACCTTGAGCATTATTCTTGGGCTTGCGGTATTGATACTTTTCCTCTTTGGTTTATTTAAGATAGCAAGTTGGGGCTATTCACTCCTTTATTATGCTTCTCCTATTTTATTGATTGCCACCCTTATTATCAATCATAAAGTAGTACTGGGCTATTCTAGTTGGTTGGGACAATTGTTCCGCGCACAACCTCTATTGGGCATTGGTATGGCAGCAGCTACCATATTCCTTTTTCCGCTTGTAGCATTGGGTTTGTTTATACGTGCCTTCCTACCCTGGCGTATGCGTAAAGTGATGGAACAGCATCAGTATCAGGACACCGTACAGCCGCAAATTGGTGAGTATGTAGAATACGAAGAGGTAAAAGAAGAAAAAATAGAACTGCCAAAACGCAAGTCGAAGCCAAAGGAAACGCTCAATGAATATGAGCAGCTTTTTGGGGATGAGTAAGATATGAGACTTTCAAAAATAAGTCTCTTCATCTCACATCAACTATAAGAACAAGGCTTTCAACTCAGGGGTAGGTATCATACAGCTCTCTGACTTTCCAAACCAACGATAGCGATTTCGTGCTATCCAATCGTACACTACATTTCGAATAGGACGCGGTACAAGATAAAAAACACGAAACAGTGTCCAAGCACCGCCCAAGCGTTGCGCGATACGTAGCGATACATCTGCATGCGTATACACACGACCATTATCTACTAAAACCACTGTGCTAATTTCATCCGTAGGTAAGCCGCCTTCTTTCAATAAGGCTTGCCCTACCTCTGACTGCAAAGCCGCATAGCGAAACTGCCGTTTGGTATCGCGCTTTATAAGCCATTGCACAAAACCATTGCAGAGATTACAAACGCCATCAAATAAAAGTGTAGGATGCTCTGTCATCGCAAAGATATTTCGCCGCGTTCATCGCATAAATCCGACATTTCACAAATTCAATCAAGAGAGGATTTATAAGATGAACTACACTATAAGGGCTTCGGAAAAAATAACCTACGCACTTGCCTGTCTGCAAGCAGGTCTGAGTTGGTCTTTTTTCCTTCAATTTCGTTGTGAAAATCCTTACGTAGCTAGGCTATGTGCGGTTTTCACGCCTCATTGAAGAAAAAAATACCTGCCCCATTTTACGTAGTTTATTTATTTCCGAAGCCCTAAAATCAAAAAAACCGCCTAATAGATTTCACTCTACTAGGCGGCGCTTGTTTTTATTAGATTGATTTAGAGTAGGAATTGTATAAGTTTATAACACTTACACCTACAAGTTGTTTGCTTACATTCCTAATTTACTCTTCACCGCAGTACTAATATCAGCCGTATCATCGCTGTATAATAGTACACTCGCTTCAAATACCATTTGCAAACCTTTCTCTTTTGCTACTTGCTTAATAGCTTCATTGATTTCATTCATAATCGGTTGCAATAGTTCTTCTTGCTTTTTCACCAGTTTTTGCTGGCTTTCTTGCTCGAAGCGCGCGATTTTTGTTTCTTCCTCACGGAGTTTAGTAGCCTCTTCTTCTTGTTGCTTAGGCGATAGTTCGCCATTAGCTGCCTTTTGCTGAATGACAGCATATTTCTGTTGAAAGCCTTCTAGCATCTGCTTATATTGCTTTTCCAGTACTTTCTGGAAAGATTCAATATTCGCGTTGGCTTGCTTCACTTTTGGAAATTCTGCTAGTATTTCAGAAGAATTTACATAGCCAAATTTCTGTGCTTGCATCGTACTAGCTGATGCCACAAACACCAATAATAGTACAGCAATTTTTAATACATTTCTCATTATATAGAACTATTAGGTCTTGATTAGTATGAGTTCAATAATAAATTGACCTTTTAGATTTTCCATTTTTATTGAAATCATAGGCTTTACAAGCCGTTTTGATTTCAATAAAAATGGAAAATGGTCAATTTAGTATTTCACCCTTCCTTACACT
>JAHDCQ010000146.1 GCA_020629845.1 Saprospiraceae bacterium
CGCACTACCCCTTCTCCCCCACTTCTCTGCAACTGGATGATCCCCGCTATCGCTTTGATTTGTGGTAAGGCATTCATAGGGCAAGCGGCAAAACCTACTTGCTCCAAGGCTTCTTTGCAGTTGATGTCATCACCGATATAAGCTACTTCTGACAGGCTGATATTTTCTTTTTCGCACATCTGCTTAATGGCTTCCAATTTGCCACCATGTGCTTTCCCTTGAAAGAGGTAATCCACTTTCAGTTTTTTCGCACGGCGCGCTACCATTTCAGTATCTTCGGACGTGATAATCGCGGTTTTGATACCTCGTTCGCGCATCAATTGGAAGGCTTTCCCATCGTGCGTATTGAATTTTTTCAATTCATCACCACGTTCAGAATAGTACATGCCTGCATCGGTCAGCACACCATCTACATCGCTTGCGAATAGCTTAATGCTTGCTGCTTTTCCCTGGAAATTATGTGACTGCTTATGCGCCATCAATGCTTCGCCAATCAGCCAATCTTCGGGCTCGTCCAGTTCTAAGGCGGTATAATAAGGCATTTCATAAATGGCAATTTTGCCACTTAAGCGATTTTTAGAAGCCAAAATATTCGCTACCGAATTGATGTAGAATGCGCCATTTTCCAACTGAAAGCCTTCATAATCTTGCCGACGTGGACGGTTTTGGTAATCATAATTATGCGGAGTGCCGTCTTTTTGCCACAAAAATCGCTTGAACTCCACACAAGAAAGCAGCGAATCTGCACCAGACGCTTCTAACTGCACTATTGCTTCTTCAAAGTGTTGACTTTGTGTAAAAGGCGAAGTGGCTTGCACCAGCATAAAACGCGTATTTTCTTCCAAATTAGCAGTCTGAATATATTCTAACATTACTGCCTCCGTGGAAGAGGTATCTTGTGCATTTTCCGCTTGTCTGCGATAGATTTCTACTTTATCGAAACCAAATTTTTTGGCACAAGTTTCAATCTCATCGCAGTCCGTTGCTACTACAATTTTGTCTACTCCCTCTGCTTGCTGCAAAGCATTCAAGTTCCAATATATCAAAGGCTTGCCATAGAATGGCTTGATATTTTTCATAGGAATGGACTTGCTGCCACAACGAACGGGTATGAATGCGAGGGTCAATTTATTTTATGATTTACGGTACTTCAATTTCTCACGCTGCACCTCCTCTATTTCGAGGATTTGCTGTGGTTTAACATTGAGGGCTTTATGCGTTGCTTTGAGGTTGCGTATTAGCTTTTGCATTCCAGCAGGCTCTAAAGAAGCTGCATGGTCGGTGCCTTTCCAAGTGCGATCCTTCGTAAAGTGTCGCTCTATATAGCACGCGCCTAACGTATAAGCCGCCACATCAATAGCAATGCCCAAATGGTGTCCTGAAAAACCAATTCCCTTCACTCGATGTTCATAAGAGTCGCGCAGGCGATTGATTTCGAGCAAGCAAACATCCTTGAATGGTACAGGATAGCCAGAGGTACAATTGTAAACCACTAAGCGGTCTTTAGCCTGATTTGTTTCTTCAAAAAAGGAGACTAGGGCTTCCTCTTCTTCGTGCGTAGTCATGCCAAAAGAGACATGGACAATACCTTTGAAATCGTCGCGCAGCACTTGTAGCATTTCGAAGTGGTTGTTACAAGCAGACGGGACTTTTAGCATATTCGGCTCAAATGCTACCATTTCCTTAGCCGAAGTCGTATCCCAAACCGAAGTAGAATATTCAATACCGATAGATTCAGCGTATTTTTTCAGTTCGGCATGTTGCGCTTGGTCGAATTCTAAAAACTCTCGATGCGCGCCATAGGTATTGCCGTAGGAGTTGTACGGCACGGGATGTGGTGCATTATACTGCTCTTCCGTTAGGAGTTCCTTCGGTGTACGCTTCTGAAACTTCGCAATAGTGGCATCACAGTCTTTAGCTAGTTTGATGAGTTCTTTTGCAATTTCAAAATCCCCTTTATGATTGCAGCCTATTTCGGCTATGATAAATGGCTTGGTATATCTCATATATTGAATGCAGCTTTTATGGTTGAAACATTTTCTTGTGTTTTCTCCCAAAGCACTTGTTGTTTCTCTTGAACGCTCTTTTCAAGCATTTTCATATTTTTCAACATATAAACTACCTTTTCTACTAATTGATCGGCCAAATGTTCATCGTTAATATCAATACCCCACTCTGGTGCACCAATATCGTCCAAGAAGTAACGAAGTTTATTATGCGAAATGATAGAAATAATGGGGCGTTGTGAGCCAAAGGGAATCAATTGTGCATGTCCTCGCATTCCAATCGCTAACAAGGGCGCACGATAAGCGTCCAATACTGTACGCGGCGACTTGTCATAAAGCTTCACTAACTCATAATGCACCCCGAAACTATCCAAGAAAGGGAGAAAAACTTCGTCAGCAGGAGAATGCGCGTAATATTTTATAGGCACATGCTTGCCTACTTGCTTGAGTCCGCTTGCAAGATTGGAGAGACTCCTGCCTATTTGTTGTCCAAATCTCAATTTTGAACGATCAAAAGCACAATTAACGGCTACAAATGGAGGCGTATCATTTTCACGCAATGCTTTTGCCCCGTAGATATAACTTGATAATGTAGTCATGCAGGGTTGAAAAACCAGTTTTTCATGCAAAGCTGCTGGCAGGTACTGCTTGACTCCATCTATGCTACCGTAATTACGTAACCCGATAATGGTTGCTTTTTCTGTGAGCAAGCGTACATGCTCTGTGAAAATGGGAGCAAAATCTGCCTGCCCTCGAAAGCGATTATAGCCTACTGCAAATAATGCAATGGGGACTTGCAGTTTTTGCAAATCATCCATGCTACAACTCCATTGCCAACCACTTAAGTTGTTTGGGTTCGTATCTTTTAGGAATAAACCACCGCCACCTATAATTACTCCCTTTGTTTGATTCATCCGCTTTACCGCTTTACTATCTACTGTAGTATGTGCGTGGCGGCGTTCCCAATCTGCGTTAATAGATAAATTAAACAGATCGCGCAAAATAACCGGCAGATAAGTATCTCCAGCATTATTAGTGGTAAAGTTCGCAATGTGCGTAAGCGTTTTACCGCCTTTCTTCTGGTCTAAAAGGGAGAGTTTAGACCGTTGCCCAATTACTTCTTTTATTCTTCGGCTTGCTTTGCCAAATGTTTCGGTTGGCTCTTCTCGTAATAAGGAAATACCATAGCCTGCTTTGTCCACTAGACTTTTTTTAGCAGGCGTATAATCCGTTACGAGTTTTTTAATACGTTTAGGCGAGTCAAAATGTGCTTTGAAGTCGCCTTGTTCGTCGCTTTTTTCACAGAGGATATTGATAAAATTATCGTGCCAATTGGTCTCTAGTATTTTAAAATTGTGCTTGAGTAATAAGGCGGTAAGCGTCTCCTTTGAAAAGGTATTGATATGTACATCCCAAAAGAAAAAATCGACTTTATCGCCATAAATTTTATCAATGGCAGGGCATTCAATCATTAAACGACCGCCTCGTTTCAACAACTTATGGCATTTTTCTATGAAAGTATTGGGGTCAGGCACATGCTCTATCACATGAAAACTGGCAACAAAATCATATAATGCTGTCGTTTCAAAATCTTCTAGATAGGCATCCGTTATTTCAAGTTCAAAGTCTTCTTTCACAGAAGCGGTATATTGCCCATCTGGTTCAATCCCTTCTACTTGCCAACCGCTTGCTTTCATCAGGCGTAAAAAGCTTCCCGTTCCACAACCTACTTCCAAAAAACGCTTTGGTTTAGCAGCGGCATATGACTGCGTCCAAGCGTGGTCATACTGATGCAGTAAGCGATAGCGAAAGTCTGCAAGTTGGTCTGTTTGGTGTAGTTTCTTAGAGTCTGGTGCATAGCTTCCACGCGCTTCTTTTGAGAAGGCACTATCTTTATATTGGTCATCTAAAAATTCTGGCTTTGGTCTTGGCAAAATCATTACAAAACCACAGTTTTCACATATAAAGTTATTTACCTTTTTATTGTTACGTCCTTTATCAAAGAGTAACGAAAAGTTATTTTGTTTACACAGATAACAGGAAGTGGATTCCATGTATTTGAATTTTATTCTGAGATGTCTTTTCGTTCAAAGATAAGGCTTCGCCTACGATAAGTCGCAAAGGACTTAAAGTAATAGCGTAAAACTGTGTATGGCGTAGTGTAGTCACTATAGTAAGCAAGGCTAACTAACGGCATTCTAATAAAAGAAGCGAGCTAGTAAACCGCAAAAGAAAGAAAAAGAAATGTTAATTTCTTCTACTAAATCATATTTAATTTATGATAAATTATATCTAACAATTATGTCACAAATTATAAAAATATATTCTACTTATTGTAGCATTAAGCAACCCGTTGCAAAAGCTCAGAAGCTACCTGTATGTGTAGTGTATATCCTAGGCTTTCTAGCGCAATTATCATCCGCTTTTGACCTTCTAATTCTATTAATTTCCCCTTTAAACCTGTAAGTTCTCCACCGATAACTTCCACTTCATCTCCTATACTGTAGGTCTGCTGTTCCACTTCAAGTAGACTTGCTTCTCCGATGACACGGCGCATAATATCTATTTCTACTTCTGGTATGGAAATTAAATTTTTGGAAAACTTCACGAAACCTAAGACATATTCATTCTGTAACACTTTTATATATTCTGCCTTAGTGATTTTTACAAATACGTAGCAACTGATTAAAGGCAGTTCCACTACTCTTGTCTTGCGTGTATAATGACGTGTCAGCTTACGTAGTGGCAAATAGGTACATATTCCTTTTTGCATCAAGGCACTATATACTAATTTTTCTCGCTTGTATTGTGTGTACACCGCAAACCAGCGCGCTTCTTGTTCGTGTAAATGATTTTCGTACTGCACTGCTGCCACTGCCATGTCTATGCTTAGTTTTTTTCGCTTGTAGTCGCAAGCGAAAAGCCTTAATTACATTAGAACATGTTTGGACTTTACTTAGTAAAGTAAAGTCCAAACATGTTCTTTTTTTGGAGAAATTCAATTTATTAGTTCACCGTTCCTTAAGCAAAGTTTACTATTACTCCACTGTCACAGATTTAGCTAAATTACGAGGCTGGTCTACATTGCACCCGCGCATTACTGCAGTATGGTACGACAATAGTTGGAGTGGAATAGCCGACACTAAAGGAGAGAAAATTTCCTCTACTTCTGGTATTTCAATCACAAAGTCTGCCATCTTTCTAATCTGCTTATCCCCTTCTGTCACAATTGCAATCACTCGTCCTTTACGTGCTTTTACCTCTTGGATATTGCTCACGATTTTTTCATAGGCACTTTTATTTGTAGCAATTACTACTACTGGCATCATCTCATCAATGAGTGCGATAGGCCCATGTTTCATTTCCGCAGCAGGATAGCCTTCTGCATGAATGTAGGAAATTTCTTTTAGCTTCAAGGCTCCCTCTAAAGCTACAGGGAAGTTATAGCCACGCCCTAAATAGAGCGCATTTTCACTACCTCTTATTTGTTCAGCAATAAACTCTATGTGATTATTGTCTTCTAGAGTTTGCTGAATTTTATCAGGAATAGTGCTGAACTCTACTACCATTTGACGGTAAAAGTCTTTAGCTATTGTCCCTTTCCGATAGGCTAAATTAAGCGCCATCATCGTCAAAAGGGTTAATTGTCCTGTAAAGGCTTTAGTGGATGCCACCCCAATTTCAGGACCTGCGTGAATATAAGAGCCGCTATCCGTAGCTCGTGCAATGGAAGAACCTACTACATTCACTACTCCATATACAAATGCTCCTCGTTCTTTCGCCAATTGTATGGCTGCAAGCGTATCCGCAGTTTCTCCAGATTGAGAAATGGCAATTACTATATCGTTTTCATTAAGTACAGGGTTTCGATAGCGAAACTCTGATGCATATTCCACTTCAACAGGAATACGAGCTAGTTCCTCAAAAAGATATTCAGCAACTAAACCAGCATGCCAAGAAGTACCGCAAGCCACAAAAATGATACGATTAGCTTGTAGAAATTTTTCTATATTATTTTCTACACTTCCTAGCTTCGTCCATCCTTCTTCGGCATTCAGTCGGCCCCGCATACAATCGGACACCGTCTTAGGTTGCTGGAAAATTTCTTTTAGCATGAAGTAATCATAGCCTCCTTTTTCCAATAGCTCAATTTGTATATCGAGATACTGAAAAGAAGGGGTGAGTTCTTCATTCTGTATAGTTTTAATCTGAAATGTACCATCTCGATGTACGACGGCTACTTCTTCATCATTGAGATAAGTTACTTTTTTGGTATATTCGATAATAGGCGTAGCATCAGAAGCTAGGAAGAATTCGTTCTCTCCAATTCCTACTACTAACGGGCTTGACTTACGAGCCGCGACAATTTTATTTGGTTCTTTTTTGTCAATAACCACAATAGCATACGCCCCTACTATCTTAGTCAAAGCTATTCGAACTGCTTCTTCTAAAACTAAACCTTGAGAACGCTGCACTTCTTCTATTAAGTGAATTAACACTTCTGTATCCGTATCACTTTTAAAAACGTGTCCTTGTTGCTCTAGAGCTTGCTTGAGTATATCATAATTTTCGATAATACCATTATGGACTATGGTCAGGTGATCATCTCCTGAAAAGTGTGGGTGTGCATTAATATCATTGGGTTCGCCGTGTGTAGCCCAACGCGTATGCCCCATACCGATAGTACTGGTAGTATCAAAATCGTCAGCAAAACTGACTAGTCCATCTACCTTACCTTTTTTCTTGTATATATTGAGATTATCTTGATGTAATAGTGCTACTCCTGCACTATCATATCCTCTATATTCTAATCGTTTTAGACCTTTTATTAAGATGGGGTAAGCTTGACGTTCTCCAATATAAGCAACAATTCCACACATAAATACTGTTTGTTTATGACTGTTTTAAGTAATCAGACTATTTAGTTCTCCGACAAATCCCGTGATGAAGCCGAAGAATTTGTCAGAGCACATACTATTTTTAAGCCTTTACTCTTGTTGATTGCAGAATACGCATTAGGTATTTCCCATAACCACTTTTAATAAGCGGCTGCGCTATTTCCTCCAATTTTGCTGCATCAATAAAGCCCATTCGGTACGCAATTTCTTCAATACATCCAATCTTCATCCCTTGACGCTGTTCTATTACGCGCACAAACTCTGTCGCATCGCTCAAGGAGTTAAATGTACCTGTATCTAGCCAAGCTGTACCTCTATCCATAACGCCCACAGTAAGTTTACCCATGTTTAGGTAGGTCTTATTTACATCTGTGATTTCATACTCACCTCGTGCTGATGGTTCTATATTTTTAGCAATGTCTACTACTTGATTGTCATAGAAATATAAGCCAGGTACAGCATAGTTTGACTTTGGCTGCTTCGGCTTTTCTTCTATGGAAAGAACCCGAAACGCTTCATCGAATTCTACTACACCATAACGCTCTGGGTCTGCTACTGGATAAGCAAATACTTTTGCACCGCTTTCAATAGTAGCACTTGCTTGAAGTAACTTAGCTAAACCTGAACCATAGAAGATATTATCCCCTAAAATCAAGGCTGCTGCATCACCATCAATAAACTCTTCGCCAATCACAAAGGCTTGAGCAAGTCCATTCGGCACATGCTGTACTGCATATTGAAAATTACATCCAACTTGCGAACCATCTCCTAATAAGCGTTGGAATTGCTCACTATCGTGTGGCGTGGTGATTATTAAAACATCACGAATACCCGCCAACATTAGTATGGAAAGTGGATAATAAATCATTGGTTTATCATAAATGGGCATGAGTTGCTTGGAGATTGCTTTTGTAATCGGATATAGGCGTGTTCCTGAACCGCCTGCTAAAATAATACCTTTCATTTATTGAACCATATAAGACATATAAGGGCATATAAGAACACAACTAAAAAAGTTTATGTGTTCTTATATGCCTTATATGGTTTAAAAATTTATGCTGTAACTGCGTATTGCTTTTCATAATATTTCTGATAAGCTCCTGATGTTACATTATCCAGCCACTCTTGGTTAGATAAGTACCAATCAATGGTCTTACTCAAGCCTTCTTTAAATTGTAAAGAGGGCTTCCAGCCTAACTCTTCTTGTACTTTTGTAGCATCAATTGCGTAACGCATATCGTGTCCTGCACGGTCTTTCACAAAGGTGATAAGCTGCTCAGAACTACCTGCTTCTCGCCCTAGTTTTTCATCCATTTGGCGACATAACTCCTTAATCAAATCAATATTACGCCACTCATTATGTCCGCCAATGTTGTAGGTCTCACCTAATTTTCCTTTATGGAAAATCGAATCAATAGCTCCTGCATGGTCTTCTACATACAACCAATCTCGCACATTGATGCCTTCACCATATACGGGCAAGGCTTTATTGTTTCGGATATTATTAATAAAAAGTGGAAGTAGTTTTTCTGGAAATTGATATGGACCATAGTTATTCGAACAATTCGATAGCACTACGGGCAGTTTATAGGTATGATGATAAGCTCGCACCAAGTGGTCAGAGCTTGCCTTTGATGCGGAATAAGGACTACGTGGATCATAAGGAGTAGTTTCTAAGAAGAGTCCCTCATCACCTAATGACCCATATACCTCATCTGTAGATACATGATAGAACAATTTGCCCTCATAATCATCTTTCCAAAAACGGCGCGCTGCATCTAGCAAGGTAGCTGTTCCTAGTACATTTGTTTTGATAAAAATCAAAGGGTCACTAATGGAACGGTCTACATGCGACTCTGCTGCTAAGTGAATTACACCATCGAATTTGTGTTGCTCAAAAAGCGCGTAAATTTGCTCTAGATCAGTAATATCCGCCCGCTCAAAGGCGTAGTTCGGATATAACTCAATGTCTTTTATGTTTTCGAGATTGCCTGCATAGGTCAGATTGTCCAAATTGACAATTTTATAATTTGGATACTGATGTACGAATCGGCGTACTACGTGCGAGCCAATGAAACCTGCGCCGCCTGTGATAAGGATTGTTTTGTCGAATGTCATGGTGATGATCGGTGTGTCGGTGTAATGGTGTATTGATGTAACGGCACGAATGTATGTTGGATATTACTTGTTCATTTAACTAAACATAAAAATCGCTACACCAACTTATTACCCCTTGTCCTTTTATTTAATGTATTAGAATGATTCGTTTACCAAGCAGTTTTCGTGGCTTATTTTTTAACTAGTTAGAGCAAGCAAGATAAAAATATAGCGATGTGCTTTATCACATCGCTATATTTTAAACGATTAAATTATCATACCCGCACCAACTGTATTATTTGTACCTTCATCAATTAAGATGATGCTACCTGTGATGCGATTTTTGCGATATTCATCTACAAAAAGCGGCTTTGTAGTGCGTAGTACTACCCGCGCAATATCATTCATGCGAATATCATTATCCTCCAGATCGCGGTGTAGTGTATTAATGTCCAATTTATAGCGAATTTCTTTCACCACACAACGTGCTTCTTGCGTCGTGTGCATAATCGTATACTTCCCCCGTGGCTGCAATGGGCGGTCGCTAAACCAGCACATCATCACCTCCATATCCTGCGTTACTTCTGGTTGGTTGTTCACGCGTACTATCATATCGCCACGACTCAAATCCAAATCGTCCTCTAGTAGTACGGTTACAGACATTGGTGGGAATGCTTGTTCTAATTCCCCATCGAAAGTGTCAATCTTAGCAACTTTTGTAGTGAAGCCTGAAGGCAAGAGCATCACTTCGTCTCCTTTCTTCATTACGCCACCTGCTATACGGCCTGCATAGCCACGATAGTCATGATGCTCGTCTGTATTTGGGCGCACTACATATTGTACGGGGAAACGCACATCAATCAAGTTATGATCGCTACCAATATGCACATTTTCTAAGTAGTACATTAAAGTTGGCCCATCATACCAAGGTGTTTTATCTGAACGGTGTACCACATTATCACCTTTCAAAGCTGAAATTGGAATAAAATGTACATCCACCACATCTAGTTTCGATGCGAAGCTTTCAAATTCTTCTTTGATTGCTTCATATGCTTCCTCCGAATAATCCACCAAATCCATCTTATTCACACATACCACCAAATGCGGAATCTGCAACAAAGACGCAATGATAGCGTGACGGCGTGTCTGCTCCACTACTCCATTCCGCGCGTCTATCAATACCAATGCAACGTTTGCTGTAGAAGCTCCTGTCACCATATTGCGCGTATACTGAATATGACCAGGTGTATCTGCAATGATGAATTTGCGCTTTGGCGTAGCAAAATAGCGATAGGCTACATCAATAGTAATGCCCTGTTCACGCTCTGAACGTAGACCATCGGTCAGCAAGGCCAAGTTTACCCCTTCCTCTCCACGACGCTCCGTAGTAGCTTTTAATTTCTCATATTGGTCTTCAAAAATGGACTTACTATCATACAGCATGCGTCCAATTAGGGTACTTTTGCCATCATCTACGCTCCCTGCTGTGGTAAAGCGTAATAATTCTGAATTATCTACTGAAATACTCATAGAGTATGGTGATTTGTTTATTTGGTGATTTGTTTATTTGTTATCCTTTCTCAATTGACTTTGACGAAGGCTATTCAGCTTATTGCCAATCTCTATGATTAAAGGTCGTAGAGCATTTACTTTATGCTCTTCCAAATAATTTAAATCACTTGCTATTATTAATTGATTCAGTAGCTCTAATAAACTACTATATGCAATTTCTGTGAAACGAGCCTGTTCTTTACCTGATACTCTTCCGCTTCCTTCGGCTAAGTTAGAAGCGACGGAAAGTGCCGAACGCTGAATTTGGCTAGTTAAATTGAATCGTTCTTCCTTAGGAAAAGTATCTGTCATACGATATACCTTTTTGAGCAACTTTCTTGACAATTGCCAAACTTCAAGTTTTTCAAAAGAATATAATCGCATATTTGTTTATGTTTTTTTTCTTCATTGTATTATCCGATGAAATTGTATAAAAATACCTTTCAAATAAACAAATCATCGCATAAACAAATAACCAACAGCCTAAAAATATCCCTTCTTCTTCCGATCTTCCATGGCTGTTTCTGAACGTTTATCGTCAGAGCGTGCGCCTCTTTCGGTCACACGAGTAGTAGAAACTTCTTGAATGATCGCTTCTAAAGTAGTCGCATCAGATGGCCAAACACCTGTACAAGTCATATCACCCATAGTACGGCAACGCACCATCATTTCCTTCACTTCTTCTTCTGGACGACGTGGTGTGAATTCATTTTCTGCCAATAGGATGCCATCGCGCTCGAATACCTCTCGCTTGTGTGCATAATATACGCTTGGTAGTGGCACATTTTCGATAGCGAGATACTGCCATACATCCAACTCCGTCCAGTTACTAATAGGGAACACGCGGAAGTGTTCGCCGTATTGCTTTTTGCCGTTGAATAAGTTCCACAGCTCTGGACGTTGGTTCTTCGGATCCCATTGTCCGAATTCATCGCGGTGGGAGAAGAAGCGTTCTTTTGCACGGGCTTTCTCTTCGTCGCGGCGTGCGCCACCAAGTGCTGCATCGAACTTGCCTTTTTCTAACTCATCGAGTAGTACAGCAATCTGTAGACCATTACGACTAGCGTTATAGCCTGTTTCTTCTACTACCATTCCTTTATCAATTGCCTCTTGCACAGAGCCTACGATTAAACGTACTCCAAGACGCTCTACCAAGTCGTCGCGGAAGGTAATTGCCTCTGGAAAGTTATGCCCAGTATCAATGTGTAAGAGTGGAAATGGAATGCGCCCTGGATGGAACGCTTTTTGTGCCAAGTGCGTCATCAAAATAGAATCCTTACCACCTGAAAACATCAGTACAGGATTCTCGAATTGTGCGGCTACTTCACGCAGTATGAAAATGGATTCTGACTCCAATTCTCGTAGGTGATTTAGATTGTAATTCATGTCTCTGCTTGCTATTTTTTGCTGCACACTTGGGGAATTCTCCTTCGGATTTGTCATAATTCAATGTAGAATGTAAAATGAGTAATTTAGAATGTAAAAGGATTTGAAAAACTTTGCCACTGGCAAAGCTTTACTTCTACATTTTTCATTCTGCGGTTCTAAATTTTAAATTGATATTCCGCTCTGAATAAACTCATATATCCTGTCCACGGATTCTTCCAAACTGAGTTGGTCGGTACGAATCTCAAGTGCAGGCTGTTCAGGTGCTTCGTAGGGCGAATCGATGCCTGTGAAGCCTTTTATTTCTCCGTTTCGTGCTTTTTTGTACAGTCCTTTTACATCGCGTGCTTCGCATACTTCGAGTGGCGCATTGATATAGATTTCTACAAAATCTTCTGCACCAATAATATCTTTAGCAAAAGCACGGATTTCGCGAGTAGGGCTAACGAAAGAATTGAGGGTAATGACACCGCTATGTAAGTAAAGTTTTGCAATTTCTGCAATGCGGCGAATATTTTCTTTACGATCTTCGAGGCTAAAACCTAGGTTATTATTTATACCTGAACGAATATTATCGCCATCCAATACTTGAGCAAAATAGCCTTCATTGTGCAATTTGCGCTCCAACGCTTGCGCGATGGTACTTTTTCCAGAACCTGAAAGCCCTGTTAGCCAAAGTACTTTGCTGCGTTGCCCTAAGTGTTGTTCCCGGTCATTGCGTTGCAAAAGACGGTCGAAGATAGGATGTATATTTGTTGCTTGTGCCATGTAGGTAAAAGCTACTTATTTCGGTTAAAAATTTTACGGATAGAACCTCTAGGGATGGATTGCCATGCACGCTCATGAAGATAATAAACTATTAATTTAATAAAAAATTCAATAGCTCCCATCTCAAGGGCAAGCTGAATATCACCTGTGGTGAAATACGCAATAGCTATAATAGTGCTGGTTGCTATCACGCGCCA
>JAHDCQ010000147.1:0-10700 GCA_020629845.1 Saprospiraceae bacterium
ACCCAGCTTAGTACATTTATTAAACAGCTAGTGCTTTGTCAAATATGAAATGACGGGTATCTTGCGTGTGTTTTTTTGCTAATCCTGTCTGCCGACAGCAAGCCGCAAAATTTAGAACATAACTGCTTATGAAGCTGAATTTTGTAACGAGGATTAGCGGAAAAAGACCGATCACAGATTAGCCATCATTTCATACTTGACAAAGCACTAAAAATTTATATAGGGAATTCTTTTTTACAAGAAAAAAAAAACGCTTTATATTCGGGGAATAAAAGGACTCATTTAATTGAACATTATGAAATTATTCCTTTCATTCTTTGCTCTAGCATTATGCCTTAATGTACAGGCTACTAATATTGATTCGTTAGTACAGGCGCGGGTGCAACAAGCTAATCATATCCAAAATGAAAAAGGAGATTATGTAAAAGCTACTAAACTACTGGAAGAGACTTTAACCTTAGCAAAAGAACATGACGTTTCTGGTGTAAACTTTGCAAATATCTACCACAAGCTAGGTGTTAATGCGTTTTACTTACAAGAATACTTAAAGGGTATTGAGTATATGAGTAAAGCGATTGATTTTAGACAAAAACATCTAGGAAAAGAAAACCTAGAAACTATCAATAGTATCTACGTACGTTCTATACTATTCGACCGAATTGGTAAAATAGAACAGGCTATACAAGACCTTAAATGGATTATTGAAGCCATTCCAAAAAATCAAACCCTAAGCATCGCACAGCGGGATTCGATTCTCGCTATTCGTTATTTTGCATTAGGCGATTTTTATACAAGACTAAAGGATGTACCAAATATACTTTTCTATAGTAATAAATCAGAAAATTACTACTTAAAGCACCACGATTCCATCCATCCTAGTTATTTAGCCTCTATCCACTTTAAGGGTATTGCCTATGAACTGCTTGGGAAATACGAAGAAGCCGCTGAGTTATATCAAAACACGATAAAAGGATACGATAAAATAGAATCAATTGATATAGCAGGTGCATTGCATAGTTTAGGACTTTTAAAAGTTAAAATGGGAGACTATGAGGCAGCGTCTAGTATGTCAGAAAGAGCATTAAAAATATACAGGATTAATGATGATCGAAAAGGTCAAGCAGGTTTACTATCTAATTTAGTAGAAATCAATGCAAACCTAAAAAAATATGATAAAGCAATTCGTGTATATGAAGAAGGACACCAAATAGCTAATAACCTATATCAAACCTCTCATCATCCAATATTTGGAGAATTAGATACCAATAGAGGAGAATTGGAACTCCTTCGCAAACAACCTAAAGCAGCACTTGATTTCTTCCAAAAAGCCCTACAAGCTCATATCCTTGGCTTTCAACCTGTATCAAATACTGAAAATCCAGAGGTAAAACAAAGTACTATTTTATCTAAATTTGATCTCTTACACACATTCGAAGGAAAAGGAAAAGCATTCCTACAACTTTTTCAAGACACTCAAGAACAAGAATACTTAGAGCATGCACTAGCCACTTTCCAAACACTTGACGAACTTATTGTCAGAATTTTAAGTGACTATAAAGTAGAAGCTTCCAAATTTGAGTTACTGAAACAAACACGCTCCATCTACGAACAAGCTATACAAACCGCCTTATTACTTTATGAGCAAACTAATGATAAAAAACACCTTACCCAAGCCTACCAATTTAGTGCCAAAAACAAAGCAATTATGCTTTTAGAAAGCATTAGAGCGCAGTCGGCTGCCCAATATGCCAATATTCCAGATGAGGTTTTATTAGAAGAAAAAAATAACAAAAAACAAGTCTATCAGTTAGAAGCAAAAGTATCCAAACTACAGCAAACACCCGATTCTACCCTCGACATCTATAAAGATAGTCTATTCCATGCACGACTCGCTTATGATAGACTGCTGGAACGATTGGAGCGAGAATATCCCGATTATTATCAACTCCGATGTGATTTTAGCAATGTCCTAAGCCCGAAAATCATTCAACAACAATTAGTAAGTGACGAGGGACTAATAGAATATTTTGTAGGAGAAGAACAAATCTATGTTTTTACGCTTACTCCTACGGAATTTGACTATTATCAAATACCCAAAACAGCAGCTTTTGATACAACGGTCAATCGTTTCAAACAAGCTGTTTCGGGCTTTTCAAAGGAGCAATATCAAAACCGCTTCCAAAAAGATGCCTATCAGTTATATGACTGGTTACTAAAAACACCACTCCAAAAACTATCTCAACCAGCCCAACAACTCACCATTATCCCTGATGATGTATTGACGCAAGTAGCCTTCGATGCTTTACTAACGGAGGAGACGAATGCAAAAGCTTATTTATTGCATCAGCACAAAATACGCTATCTATACTCTAGCCAATTCTTACTACAAGAAAAAAGCCGTACGAATGAAGACGCAGAACTTCTTGCAGCGTTCGGGATAGAATATGACCCTTACACCTTAGAAGGCATAGATGATAACAGCAATATCAGCCTATACGATGCAGCAGAAACCGTACGTGCCTTAGGCAAACTTACCTATTCGGATGATGAGGCTGTTTTCGTAGCCAACTTATTGGATGGGCAAGAATGGCTCAACGAAACGGCTACCAAAGAAGTATTTTTAAACTATGCCTCCAAGTTCAAAATCTTACATCTTGCTATGCATGGTGTAGTAGATGTAGAGCAACCTCTAAATTCATCCTTGATTTTCACCCGCACGAATGACAGCACCGACTTTCTACTACGCGCTGCAGATATTTACAATCTAGAAATTCCTGCAGAAATGGTAGTGCTTAGTGCTTGTAATACGGGCACTGGACAAGTCCAAAAGGGTGAAGGCATTCGTACGCTTGCGCGAGCATTTCAATATGCTGGTGCGAAAAATCTTGTAGCAAGTCTTTGGAATGCGCCTGACCAAGCCACCAAAGAAATTATGGAATACTTCTACCAATACTTAAAAGAAGGACAATCAAAAGATGAAGCTTTACAAAAAGCGAAACAACAGTATTTGGAAAATGCCAGTCCTGCTTTTGCACAGCCTGCTTATTGGGCGCATCTTGTCACTATTGGGGATGTCACGCCCATTGATTTATCGAGTGGGTTAACTATTTGGTGGTGGGTAATACCAATTATACTACTTTTAGGTGTTTTCTTTTGGTGGAGCAGACGATTCTAAGGCAACATGCGAGAATAAATAGGGCAATTTTAGGCTAGATATTTTTTCTTCTACTCCTTTTTTAAAAACCGCGTATAGCCTACCGATAACTATCGGTACATAAGGCTTTTTTAAGATGGAGTAGAGGGAAAAAGAACAGCATAAAATGTCTAATTTATTTTTGTATGTTGCCTAAATCTGCTCCAATAATTTTATAGCATCAGCCTGTTTCCACTGCTTATTATTTACAATTTGTTGCAATAGTGTTTTTGCTTTTGCCGTATGTTCTGCTTGAAGATAGGCAAGGCTTAAATACCAATCAATTTCCTGCTGAAACTCCTTGCCACTAGCTGCTAGGGCTTGTGCCTGTTCTAAGTGCTGCACAGCTAAAGGGTATTGCTCTGTATATAATTCACTTAGTCCCAAGTAAAAATAATCCCCTACCTCTGCCTCTTCTGATGCAATGAGTGTATTATACTGCTGCATTGCTGCACCAAAATTCTGCTCATTATAGGCTTCCGTCGCACGCAACCTGGTAGTAGACACTTCATCCCCTCTCACCGCATTGTGCGGAAAGGGTTTTTCTAAGTATTCCATAGCAAGCTGCTGTGGAGAAGTGCCAGACGACTGAAAAAGAGGAAGCACAACTAACAACAAAGCTATAGTAGCAGCTATTGCACTTATGATATAAAGCGGCCGAAGTCTTCCTCTATCCTTAGGTTTCATCTCAATGGTAGTAGCACTACTAGTCCGCTCTACATCATGCTGTGCTGCCAATTTTGATTTCCAACTATTACGCCGTTCTTCGTTGAATTTCCCTTTCAATAAATCTCGTGTAATGGTATCCAACTCTTGTTCCGATAAGGTCATATCACGCTTGTATTTTTCTAGATTTTTCATCATTCTAATTTTACGAAAACTGTTGAAATAAACTCCTTAATTGTTCCACACATCGCTGTTTTTGTTTCCGCACGGCAGCAGGAGAACTTTCAGCAATTAGTGCTAATTCATTTAATTTTACATTACCATAATAAAACGCCTTTAGCAAATCCTGACACTTTTGCCCGAGTTGTGCCCAAGCTTTATCAAGTGTTCCTAATGTTTCCCGATCGAGTTGAGCATTAGCCTCTATTCTATCGAGTGTTTCGGGTAATGTTTGTGTTAGTTGTTCTTTTTTTATCCAGCGTAAGTAGTACTGGCTTGCAATTTGGGTAAATAAAAAGCGGAGATTTCCATACGTGACTTTTCCTTCTTTCATCCTATCATGAAAGATAATTAAAGTCTCCATAGTCGCATCATAAGCGTCTTCTTGTTTAGCATCATAGTTGGATTTTAGGTAGTTTATACAATCGTTAAAATGCGCTAAAAATACTTGCTCAAATCGTGTATTGTCCCCCGCTTGAACTTCTTCTAGTAAAAGCTCAAACTCAGCTAGTGTTAATCCAAAATTTTTATTCATACAAGGGCTTTGATGTAATGCTCACCCCTTTTTTAATATCATTATCTTCTTAATAACATTAGTATAAGGCAGCAAGATGTAAAACGTGACAAAGCAAAGTAAAAAAAATTTCAATATGTATTCTTATCTAACAAAATTTAGGCATGTTCTTTAGGGAAATTTTTATATAAAATGACTATAAATCAGCGAAAATTCGCCTTTTTTTTTGCTACTTTCGCTCTCGGTCATTCTTTTCTTCTGTCTTTCAAATTAAAGAATAAATGAGCATCACACAGTTTAGAACGGAAACTCGCGCATGGCTGGAGGCAAATTGTCCTAAGAGTATGCAAAAGCCAGTAAAAAAGTTCACCGACTTATATTGGGGAGGTAGCAAGCCATATTTTGATAGCGAAGACCAAAAAATATGGTTCGAGCGCATGTACGAACGTGGCTGGACGGTTCCGCACTGGCCCAAAGTATATGGAGGCGGTGGGCTCAATAAAGAAGAAGCAAAAGTACTTAAGCAAGAAATGAAAGCCCTGAACTGCCGGCCACCACTT
The DNA here is from genome assembly GCA_020629845.1 of Saprospiraceae bacterium. GTDB lineage: Bacteria > Bacteroidota > Bacteroidia > Chitinophagales > Saprospiraceae > JAAUTG01. The sequence goes on from JAHDCQ010000147.1 coordinate 5,153, forward strand.
TACAGTTTTGGTATTTCCATGCTAGGCCCTGCCCTACTTCACTTTGGAAGCGAAGATCAGAAACTCCAATACCTCCCCGATATAACTGCTGGAAAAATATGGTGGTGTCAAGGCTATAGCGAACCAGGAGCAGGCTCCGATTTGGCAGGCTTGCAGACCAGAGCAGAGGACAAAGGCGACCACTACCTCATCAATGGACAGAAAGTATGGACTTCTTACGCCGACAAAGCAGATTGGATTTTTTGTCTCGTTCGTACCAATACCGAAGGGCGTAAACATGCAGGTATTAGCTTTTTGCTTATTGATATGCATACGCCAGGCGTGAGTACGCGTCCTATTAAATTAATTTCAGGCGCGTCGCCTTTCTGCGAGACCTTTTTTGATAATGTCAAAGTGCCTAAAACTAATATTGTGGGCGAAGAAAATGGCGGTTGGGCAATTGCCAAATACCTCCTCACCCACGAGCGCGAAATGATTGCAGGCATTGGCGAACCTGCCGAAGTGCCATTGCATCAAAATGCGATTGATACAATAGGTTTAAGTAATGGAATGTTAGCGGATACCATTTTGCGTCCCGAAATAGCGCGCTGGTCTATGAATAATGAAATTTTCAAAATGACTATCGCTCGCATGTTGGATGAAGCTAAACAAGGGCAATCACTAGGCGCGAAATCTTCTTTCTTGAAATACTACGGTACGGAACTGAACAAGGAAAAGCTAGAATTAAAACTAGCCGCTACTGGCCAAACAGGCTTAGTGTGGGAAGGCGAAGCATACGACGATGGCCATTTACCCAAATACTTCTGTCGTACCAAAGGCAATTCCATAGAAGGCGGTACCTCCGAAATTCAGCTCAACATTGTTTCAAAACACATTTTAAGACTTCCAAGTTAACGGTCGCTTCGCTGGACGGACAACGGTAGACGGTCGCACATCTTCGATATACTTGACGGAAATAAAAATTTGCAAAGCAAATTTTCCGTCTAGTTTGTCGAAGATAAATATCCGTCTACCGTCCACCGTTTCCCGTCCAGCAAAGCGACCGCTCAAAGATAAATTATGGCTTTAGTTTTAACGGAAGAGCAGCAAATGCTCAAAGACTCAGCAAAAGAATACCTCAAAGAACATGCACCTGTGGCTGCGCTGCGAAAATTGCGCGATGAGCGCGATGAAAAAGGCTATAATCCTAGCGTTTGGAAGGCAATGGCAGATATGGGCTGGGCTAGTTTAACCATTCCAGAAGCCTATGGGGGCTTGGATTTTGGCTATACGGGTCTAGGGCAAATTTTGGAAGAAACAGGACGCACTTTGACGGCTTCCCCTTTGGTATCCACCGTTTTACTCAGTACTACTTTACTCAATAAAGCGGCTTCGGACGCACAAAAAGAAGCCTTATTGCCCGCCATCGCAGCAGGCGAATTATTGGTCGCTTTTGCTTCCGAAGAAAGTGGTGTACATCGTCCTTTACACATTACTACCAGCTATACCAAAGCGGGCGATACGTACCTACTGAATGGAAAAAAGCAGTTCGTGCTAGATGGACATGTGGCAGATAAATTCATTGTATCGGCTAAAAATGAGGAGGATGCCATTAGTCTATTTCTGGTAGATGCTGATGCAACAGGCGTAGCAATAGAACGTCTCACCATGATGGATAGCCGAAATGCAGCGCATGTAAGCCTGAAAAATGTACACACGAACGAACTGCTTGGGGTGGCAGGCGAAGGGGCGGCTTTAATTGAGACAAGCCTAGATATTGCGCGCGTTGGTTTAGCTGCTGAAATGCTAGGCACTACACAAGAAGCCTTCGAGCGCACGATGAGTTATATTCGTGAGCGCAAGCAATTTGGAGTGCCAATTGGGTCGTTTCAAGCCTTACAACATCGGGCAGCAACGATGTATGGGGAGATTGAAAATTGCAAATCTATCGTCCTAGCCGCTTTGCAGGCTATTGATGCGGATTCCGAACACTTGCCAAGACTAGCCAGCCTAGCCAAAGCAAAGCTAGGTGAAACTGCACAGCTCGTCACTAATGAAGCCGTGCAATTCTATGGCGGCATCGGTATGACGGACGATGAAGAAATTGGCTTTTTTCTGAAACGCGCCCGCGTAGCACAGCAAACGTTCGGCGATTATAATTATCACTTGGATAGATACGCAAAAATGAATGGCTACTAAAAAAAGGTTGCACCAGCGCAAGCTGAATGAATACATCTTACTACTAGAACTCGACCATCCGCCAGCTAATACTATTTCTAAAGCTATGAAGGAACAATTCATGGCTTTACTATCAGAAATTACTCAATCCAGCAGCTTGCGCGTACTTATCATTACAGGTAGAGGCGATAAGTTTTGTTGTGGCGACGATCTCAAAGAAGCGACCCAAAATGCTACAAGAGAAGGCGGCACTATTCAAAATCTAAAAGCCTTCAGCGCGGTCATTGACCAATTAGAAGCTTTGCCTATTCCGATCATTGCCGCTATTAATGGTTGGTGCGTAGGTGGTGGCTTGGAACTAGCCTTGTGCTGCGATATTCGGATGGCAGCGAAGGAAGCAAAATTTATTAGTGCAGGCGTAAACGTAGGTTTGATGGCTTCAGCTTATCGCTTGCCGCGCTTGATTGGTATTGGACGCGCCAAACGGCTCTTGCTCACCGGCGAAACGATTGATGCCCAACAAGCACTAGACTTTGGATTAATTACTGATATTTATGATAAAGAAAATTTGCTCGCCAAAGCTATTGAATTGGCTACCTTAATAGCTACCAAAGCTCCTTTAGCCATTAAAACCACCAAAAAAGTCGCCAATAGTGCTTTAGATATGTCACCTAGCGAAGGACACGTTTTCCAACAAGGGCTTTTGGAAGAACTCTCGCACACCCAAGATCATCAGGAAGCACTTTTGGCTTTTAAGGAAAAACGCCAAGCAATTTTTAAGGGAAAGTAATAGACTTTATTCACAAAAAATATTACGAATCAAAAATGTTCTTTTCCGCTCCATCTTCGTTCCAAAAATGCTCAATATACATGGCATACATCCGCTTTTTGAGCCTTGATGGAACGAAAAATAACTATTTTTTCTTCACTAATAACTTTTGTGAATAAAGTCTAATATTGGAAGAAATGGACAAGCGAACTTGAAGTCGCTCGTCCATGTATTTATTAAGCTAATTTCAAGAAGCCCATTATCGCCCCCGAAAGTCCTAGTAATAGCACCAAATACGACGCATCAATAAGATACAACTTCAAGGACTTTTTTTGATAGAGATAATTAATCGCAGTAGCTGGTACGGCATAAAATAAGCCCGCCAAAATGCCATGAAAACCACCATGCGTAAAGGTTTGCTCTTCTGGACTATGGAAACCAATAATGATATTCAGGGCATAAGACATTACAAACATCATCAGGAAAGCCAAACCGTGCGTACGCGCCATATCTTTTTGAGCTTCTTCATCAGAAATGCCCGTTTCCGCTTGCCAGATTTTGCCAAATAGTGCCGTATACCATAAAAAACCAAGCGCGAAGGCTGCCACTGCACCAATGAGTGGCTCTACAAATTGCATCATTTCGTTTTGTTTTGAATTGAAAAATAACAATGAAGTTAGATATGAATTACAAAAATCGCAATTTTTTTAACGGAAAATAGAATCTAACTAGGCTATAAAAATAGCGTATCTTTGGCGTTTGGTAAGTATTTTTTTTGTAAAAGGGGTTCATTTAGACCCCCTTTCAGACCAAAACGGCAACAAAAGTAATGGCATTACGCGAGGAAATTCGGACGGAAAATATGTGGCGATTGATGGCGAAGCTCACGCCAGTAGCAGTACTCGCTATGTCCATCAATAGTATCAATACCTTTGTGGACGCGCTCTTTATTGGGCAATTTCTAGGCGAAAAAGCACTAGCAGCCGTCTCGCTTGCTTTTCCCTTGTCCTTTTTAGCCAATAGCTTTGCAGCCATGTTGGGCGTAGGTGGTGCGTCGCTGTTAAGCATTGCTATTGGGGCAAAAGATATGGATACCCAGCGTAAAATGTTTGGCACTATCGTCGTTCTTTCGGTCATAGTCTCCCTGCTACTTACTTTAGTCGGTTGGATATTCGCGCCCCAAATGATTGCAGCTATAGGCGGCAAAGGCGAAGTCTTGGAATTAGGCACCTTGTATTATCGAACGCTCGTGCTGGGCGCGTTTTTACAAATTTTTGCCGTCGCGCTCAATATGCTCGTGCGGGCAGAAGGCAAAATCGCTACGGCTATGATTATGGCCAGCATCGCCATGATTGCCAATATGATACTCAACCCTATTTTTATTGGCTATTTGGATATGGGTATCGCAGGTGCAGCTTATGCCACTATTTTAGCCATGTTGCTCTTTTCCATCATGTCGCTCTGGTATTTCTTTACGAAACGTACTTCCTACGAAGTGGATTTGAACTATTTTAAACTCGACAAAAAATTGGTGCGCCCCGTTCTCACGGTCGGCATTTCCGCTATGATGCTGCAAGTGATGTTCGTGGTACAACAGATTGTCGTCTTCCGACTCATAGCGGTATACGGCGATGATTGGGATATTGCCTTCATGGGCGTTTGCTATCGCGTCTTAATTTTAATGCTGGTGCCGGGCTTTGGTTTTGCAAGTGCCATGCAGCCCGTGTCAGGTATTAATTTTGGGGCAAAAGATTATGGTAGAGTGAAAGAAGCTTTTTGGATATTTACCATTGGTAGCACCATCCTTACTAGCATTCTGCTCTTACTCTTTGAGTTATTCCCGACTAGCGTACTGAGCCTTATGCTGCCTGGTTCCACCTTTACCGCCGAAGATATTTTCAACTTTCGCATTATGCTAGCACCAGGTTTTCTGTTTTCGGTCTTCTTTATGGGCATTATTCTTTTCCAATCCATCGGCGAAGCCAAAATAGCTGGCATCGTAATGATTTTACGCGAAATTGTATTCTTCATTCCTATCGTCCTCCTTTTGCCGCTTTGGTATGGCATCACAGGTATTTACGCTACACCTGTGATTCAAAACATCTGTGTGTTCTCCATTGTCTGTTATATTATTTGGAGAAAATTCAAGCAATGGCAAATAGTGAGTGATGAATTATAAATGCTAATTACCCTTTAAAGCAGCCAAAAGTGCCGCCTTCCGCGCTTCAGGAAAAGGCAAGGCCTTACGATTTACCTTATCGAATAGCACTAAAGTTGCCTGCATACTGCTCACCAACTCCTTTGTGCGACTATTGTACATTTCGTGCAGCACTTTGAAGGCTTTATTCCCAATCTCCAAAAGCGAACTTTCGATATGCAGCAAATCATCCTCGAATACCTCTTTCAAATATTTGATATGTTGCTCCAACACCACAATACCTACATGCTCTTTTGCCTCATCCATCAGTTGTAAACTCAAGTCAAATTGCCGCCCTGCATACTCAAATTTATTGATGTAATACATAACATTCATGTGCCGATTGGAATCGCATTCCCATGTCATTACTGCACCTCGGTAAGTCAATACTTTTTTCATTTGGCGAAGATAGTATTTTCAAAAAA
>JAHDCQ010000147.1:10800-12879 GCA_020629845.1 Saprospiraceae bacterium
ATATCTAGCTTACAGGATTACGATTTGTTGGTAGAAAATAAAGTGTATCCAATAGACAAGTTGTCTGCGGATGCTGTTAAAGACTTCCGAGAAGGTTTGGTATTCTACGAAGGTGGAGTAGCGAGTGGTCATATGGGTAAAGCAAAAGATGAACTATCTGCAGAAGAAATTTCTGTCTTTATGAAACTCATTTTAGGACAGAAGGCAGAATCAGCGGGAAGCTATAAAGACCTTGACCTAAGTTCTGAAGTAGAAGATCGCGGTTGTCTTCGTTGGTTATACGTAGATGATGCTTACGCAGCAGGCAAATGGACTTGTCACTATTGGCCAGATTCATTTTGCACGATTTGCAAAGGCTGGATTCGATAGAATTTAGCAAAAAAAATACCAGCGTTCCTTTACTAAGCTGAACGCTGGTATTTATATTTATTCCCTAACAAAGATTCCCTACCTTAGCCCCAAACTAAATACAATGCGCGCAATAACAGTCAATCAAGGCGGATTAGAAAACCTCCAAATCGTAGAAAAAACAGCACCTACCCCCAAAGCAGGCGAACTATTGGTACAATGGCATGCCACTTCCCTTAATTTCCATGACTATCTGGTAGCCACAGGTGGCATTCCCGTAGCCGACGGACGCATACCCATGTCCGACGGTGCAGGCGAAGTGATAGCAGTCGGCAAAGACGTTTTCGACTGGAAAGTAGGCGATAAAGTGATGTCCATGTTTTTCCCTGGCTGGACAGAAGGCAAGCCAAGCGGCCCGAAAATGGCAGCCCTACCCGGCGAAACCATAGATGGCTTTATGCTAGAACAATCCTGCGTGGCAGCGAGTGGCGTGACCGCTATTCCAGAGGGCTATACCTATGCCGAAGCCGCTACCCTACCCTGTGCAGCCGTCACCGCTTGGCGTGCCCTCTTAGTAGAAGGCAAGCTACAAGCAGGCGATAAGGTACTGATTGAAGGCACAGGCGGCATGTCTATTTTTGCTTTGCAATTGGCAAAAATGGCAGGTGCGTGCATCTATGCCACCACTTCTTCCCCAGCAAAAGCAGATCGCCTCAAGGAAATGGGCGTAGAAGCTGTCGTAAACTACAAAGAAGACCCGAAATGGGGCAAAAGCATTAGTCGAATTAGCAAGGGCGGCGTGGATCATGTGCTAGATGTAGGCGGTGGCTCTACCATGCGCCAATCCATAGAAGCAGCGACTATTGGCGGACATATTGCATCCATTGGTATTTTAGGAAATGGGCGTAAGGGCGAAATCACCTTCCCAAAGCTCTTTTTTAAGCATCTTCGCATGACGGGTTTAGCAGTTGGTAGCCGCGAAATGCAGGAAAAAATGGTAGACGCTATCAATATTAGCGGCATGAAACCTATCATTGACCGTAGTTTTGCTTTTGAGGAGTTAGCGGATGCTTTTCGCTATCAAGCATCGGGGCAGCACTTTGGGAAGATTGTATTGGAGTGGTAAATACCTTGATGTTCCTACTAAAATTACGTAACTTTAGGCTAAAATTACGTAACTTTTATGGCAACAGCTACGGTATCCGTTTCCTCTACTTACGAACTTGAAAGAAATAAACCCATGCCCAATCGAATACATGGACTCATCCAAGCGCGCTTGATATTTTTATTCTATTTGGCGTATCAAAATAAGTATCAATTTGTCTCCGAAACCAGCCTAGATATTACGCCTGATATTTGTATGTTTCCTATCAAGCAGCTCAGTCTAAAAAATGCAGCAGCCAGAGAGACCGAAGCCCCAATTACGACCATAGAAATCCAATCGCCTTTGCAATCCATTGATGAGCTGATTAATAAAGCTTGGAATTTAGATGGGGGATAACTCGCTTAGTAGCGGTGCTATTTCTAACATCTGCCGTAAGGTGGAGTTGTCTATTTTTTTAGTTGCAATTTCAAAAATAGCATTTTTCCACTTTCCCCTTATTTAGGCTTCATTAATGTCTACATCCTAAAAGTTGCATTTGTGGGTTGAATGCAAGAAAACAAAACGAGTCAAATTTACTAGACTTTGGACAAAAATCGTCCAAAATAAAAACAGAATGAAACGGTAAA
>JAHDCQ010000148.1 GCA_020629845.1 Saprospiraceae bacterium
TTATTTGGATAAGACTAAGCGTTTCGTCATTTTTCCTCTAGCATTTTCAACTGTAATGAAGTAAATGCCATCGCTCAATTCACTTAAATTCAAGCGGAGGTTAGATTGGGCTTCCATTTGTTGTACGAGTACTTCCTTACCGACAGTAGATTGTACGCGAATCGTTGTTGCTCCTTCTAAGCCGCGCCCGTCTAGGCGAATAATGCCACTCGAAGGATTTGGATAAACCGCTACTTGTAGTGCATCATCCTCGGACTCTATTGCTTCGGAGTTCCAACCTGCTGTCCAGAAGTACTTCTTTCCGCTCCAACCTGTCCAACCGCTTGAGCATTTGGTACGCACTTGGTATTCATATTCAGTATACCAAAATAGACTAGATAAAGTCTTCTTATTATTGTTTGAACTTCGTGTAAACCACGGGTCATTCCAACCTGCTTCACGATAGCGAATTTGATATTTAATAGCACCAGCTACTGCATTCCAATTCACCGTCACGCGATTACTACGAATATCGTTCACATTGAATGAATTAGGCTTAGTACAAGTACCACCGCTTGTATTACCCGCACAAGCCTCATAAGCTTCTTGACAAATACCATCCCATTCCGTATCGCAGCAGTAAGAGTCTGCCGCTTGCACGTCTGCTATGCAGCTTGCATTCGTAAGTGCCTGACCTGTATTCGGATGTACCGCCGCTACACAATCATCATTACCGCCACCGCCGCCAGTATCGCAAGGTGAGCAACTTCCACCACAATCTACGCCTGTTTCATTGCCATTCTGAATGCCATCATTGCAAGTCGGACAAGCTGCACATGGGCCACCGCAGTCTACACCTGTCTCTCCTTGATTTTGGATACCATCCGAACAAGTAGCCGTATCACCACCACCCGAACAAGGCGGATAAGAACCATTCAATACTTTTTGTCCTGTATTCGCGGGGTCAAGCCATTGCTTGAGTTTGCCGCCTGGGTTGCTTGTCCAATTGTAGGACATTTTTCCGTATAAGTCTGTTTCTTGTGGTGTGTCGCAATAAGAGCCGCCACCTGTCAATTGTCCAACTATCAAACCTGCATTGTTGAAGATAGGAGAGCCTGAAGAACCGCCTTCCGTCACGCCATGCCCGTTCGGTGTAGCAATCCACTTTGCTTCCCAATGCGAGCCATTAGCATTTTGCCAGCTTGAACTTTTAAGATTAGTATTATAAGTCGAAATCTTCTTACGGTCGCCTGCTGGATGATGGATACTCACACCACTAGGGCTTGTTGTATTGTTGGCATTCCAACCATTGTAATAAGGATTGTAAGCGGATGGAATAGTGCCAGTAATTTCCACGAGCATGAAGTCCGAGCCATTATCACCACCGCCGTCGCCGCTATCTACACGCTTCACACAGCCTGTGATAGATTGATTTTGCGGTGCATTGCCCGAGCTACATCCACTACTCTCGTAGTTGAAGTAGAAAATATATTGTGAAAAGTCATTTGCGCTAGAGGTCAATCCGCAATGTAGCGCGGTAAGGATATAAGGCTTACAATCTTGATTCGTATTATTTATCAAAGAACCCGTACACCAGAACTGCTGTCCATTGTCAATAACGGAAATGCGAACTACGCCTTTTTTTTGAGTCTGCCAGTTGTTTCCCTCCGAACAATTTACATCCACTTCGCATGGCTCGGAATTTTTTTCTTGTCGTGCTGATGCTAGGCGGTACACATAGCCCACTTTGGTAATATCAATAATGCCTTGTCCACTTACATTGGCAGGCTCGTAATATTCCAAAATGCTGGTTGAACCTGACACATTGCCTGTAGCAAACAAGCCATTAGGTTTATTATTCGCATTGGTAAATGCCCCTAAGATTTCGCTTCTATCTTCATTATAGATGAAAAAACGCGCGCCTTCTGGCATGTAAAAATCTTGGTATAGCAAGTTAATCGCTTTTGCCTCTGTTGCGCTGATTTTCAATCGCCAAATACGGTCGCCATTATCTAGTGTTGTCCATTGTCCAGCATTTTCAAGCGAAATATCTGTTTTCTGTAAGACGGCATAGCGCAAAGGATTGCCGCTTTTATCGTTACGTGTATCTTCTGATTTCAATTGAGTCATGTTCGGTGCTGCAATGCTTTGAATAGGGAGTGCTGCCTCCGTCACTGCTAGACGGTGGGTAAAGCTGTAAGGCTGTCCGCCTTGTGAAATTTGTGCGTGTAAACTAAAGATGCTAACAAAAAATAGTGCAAAAAATGCAAGTGTTAAGCGTTTCATAAATGCGATTTTAAATTAAGTATTAGAAGAATGTTTCGTACTGTTTATCGTATTCGATGATTCAAAAGTAGGCGAGAAACGCACACGAAATGGGGAGTTTATACCAGCGGGACTGCTTATTATACTTTTGTGGGTTTTTGTTATACTTTTGATTTGATGCGAGGCGTGAAGTACTGCTATCTTTGCGATGCATACAGTCTTTAGTGCGTCGCTGTGCGACTTTTAGTCTTTTGTCTTTGGATAGCTAAAGACTAAAGACCAAATAGTTTGCGAAGCAAACGTACCAAAGACTGATAAAGCTGAACAAGACATGAAAAACAGATTAACCAAACCCTTTGAATGGATATTACAAGACCGCTATCGGGTGTTGTTTCACTTGATTTTTTGGTTTGTGATGTATATGGATGAATGGCTGTCTTTAGTGGGCATCACTACGCCTTATGAAGATTGGGGAATTATCTTCTTGCCCTTCTTGATAGATGCGGCTTTGGTCTATCTCAATCTATATGTTTTGATTCCTTTTCTATTATTGAAAGGGCGTTTATGGGCCTATGTTGCTGCTACGGCAGTTAGTATTTTAGCTGTAGTAGGCATAGAATACCAATTATTTGACCTTGAATGTGAAGATTGTCCTGTTTGGGAAGCATGGGTATTTAGTTTACTTATTCCAACGCTGACTTTGTTAGGTACAGCAATTGCTGTAAAGATTTTCAAAAAATATCTCAGAAGTCAAGCGCGCCTACAAGAATTAGAAAACACGAATTTAAAGACTGAACTTTCCTATCTAAAAAACCAAATCAATCCACACTTTCTCTTTAATGCCTTGAATAATATCTATGTACTTTCCCGAAAACGTCCTGACGAAACCCCCGAAAGCATTCTTTTACTCTCCGATTTATTACGCTATCAATTATACGATTGTGCAAAAGAAAAAGTGGCTCTAAAAGATGAAATCGAATACTTGAAAAATTACCTAAAACTCGATAAGCTCCGCAAAAGCAATACCACAATTGAGTTTGATGTAAAAGGCGATATCAATAGAAAAATGGTTGCCCCATTTTTGTTTATGCCTTTTGTAGAAAATGCTGTAAAACATGGTATCAACCCTGATGGTGAAAGTTTTTTAAGCATCAATTTTGAAGTTGGGAAAGAGATTTATTTCCGCGTAGCGAATTCAAAATCACCGCATACAGGCGATAAACCTGTAGGCGGCATTGGTTTAGTAAATGTGCGTCGTCGTTTGGAGTTGCTCTATCCCGAACGGCATCAATTGGATATTCGAGATGAAGCAAATCGCTTTGTGGTGGATTTGCATTTGTTTTAGGCGGTATGAAAGTTTATATGGAAAAGATTATCAAATTTTAAACCTGATACTGATTTGGAGCTGTCTTGTTTTTAGTCAAGGGGGCTATCATAAACCACTATTGGGCGAAGGCAAGCAGATGTTTACAACGCATTGATACAAGTATAAGTCGCATTTTGCAATGCCTTCTCTCTTGGGGGATTCTAGTCATAAAAGCCATATTTATTCATTACGTAGGCAAAGCCCAATTGCGTGTCAGGGGTCAGCGAAACCAAATGACCCGCCTGCACCAGGGGGGGCATAAGCACGTTCACTCGAACCAAATTGAAATCTTCTTCAAAAACGGCTTTTACTTGTTCAAAACCTGCCGCTATTGTTCTTTTTTCTATTTGATTGTTCACAGTATTTGATAATTTACAAAATTGCAGAAATGATATGATTCTCTCCGATGTTTATTCTATGAATGGATGTTTTTAGCCGCTCACATCCATCAAATATAGAGCTTTAAGCAATTACAAATATCCGATTACTCCAAAACAACAGGCAAAGCCGTCATCACCCCCAGATGATTGCGATGTCGCACCACGACATAAGCAGTGCTCACATCCAGTCCTAAAAAACGTATCGTTTTGCTGCCATCCATATCTACGATATGTCCGTTGGCTTGTAAAAGTGCGGGGCGAGTCGCTAATATAGTAGTTGCATCGGAGCTAGAGCGTAACTCTACTGTTACCCAATCTACAATAGCATCATCGCCTGTGGTATTGAGTAAGCTATTGGATAGGGTATATCCAGCTTGACTAGTAGGCAGCAATTGGGTATTGTTCAATAGGCTTTGCATATTACCATCTGTGCTACGGTATGGACCTTGCAGTAGTACTTTTATGGATACCTCCGTACAGACAGTGGAGGAAGGATTTAAGGTATTGAGATAGGTGCGATAGGATTGCTTCAAAGGGCTATTATTGGTGAAATCATACCAGCTAAAATTGATGAGGTTAGGTGTGATTTGCTCTGCTTCCCATATTTGATGCCCTACACCATAAAAAATAGTATCATGATGCGTAAAGTTTCTAAATGTCCATTGTGGATCAAAGTCAGGGACATTATTGAGGCTATCAAGTGGGCAATTCGATTCTTGTAAGAAAGTCTCAATGGTCACGCCGAAGTCCACATTATGTTGGTTCGCTGCCATCTTTATGCCTGCGAAAAACTTGCTTACTTCAAAGCCCGTAGCATTTAGGTTTTGTCCAATGGCATCTTGCACATACATTTTATCAATCAAGATTGCGTTGGCATTTACAATACTAAAGAAATTGTCGTACCATTCTGTCAATTTATCTTTTGGAACTCCATTTACAAAGAAAGGTGCAATCAGCACAGGGCGATTCGGCTCAACTAGTTTGCAGTAAGCTGCCACATCTTTAAAATGATTCGCGAGCATAGTGGATGCAGGGGCAGTAAACCAAGCATTATAAAACTCCTGCGGAATATAGTAACCTTTGAAGGCAGGAGAGTTGGTATATCTATCGGATAATTCCTGTATGACCACTTGCTGACGGGTGTACATGGTATTGTAGTAGACAGGCGTGGTTCTTTGGGCAACATTATCATACCAATCGTGGGAGAAATTTAGCCCCAGATAAATCTCAAAACCTTGTAATTCTGCCGCCGCCATAATACTATCAATCGGGGAAGTACTCAAATTGTTATTGCTAACATTCATGCCTGGCGAACTAGTGGGCCAATAATACGAATGTCCCGTATTGCCCGTATATCGAAAGAGTTGACTAAACTGAATGATTAAAAACTCCATGCCGAGGCATTGCATTTGCTCAATCTCTGATTGCCATTCAGGAATCGTGCGATTGAGTTCCGTGCTTTCTGCATTATATACGTGTAAGGGCAGAAAAGTGCCTTCAAATGTACCTGTGCCACTCGTAGGCGGCAGGTGGTCTATTGCCCAAGCGAATTCGTCCAAATACACGCGGTTCGTATGCGGTGTATTGGAATCGCTTTTTATCTGAATTCTGATATGTCCAATTCTATTTAAATCTAACATGCCATCGCCGTTGCTGGAAAAGTCCACAAAGGCATTGAAGGGAATATCAATATAGCCTTCTTCCATATTGTTTAGCACGTCTGTATCGTAATACTCAAAGATGTCATTGTCGGGATGATACAAATCGTAGTTAAAGTTATGGTCTTCAAATAAGATGATTCGCAACTTATCAGTATTAGAGGCGGTGTTTTTTATCCATAATCGAAAGCCAAATGCTTTGTCATTACCAAAACTAAAGTCTTTGACATAGCCATAAAATGGAAAATCAATGTGCGCTTCATCCGACGAGTCATCGAAGCTGTAATCAATTTGCAAGCTCCCTACGCCTTCTGCTAAATGTTGCGCATTGGCATTGATAGAAAAATTACTCGTTCCAGAAGATCCATAGATTACATTACTTGAACAAGCTTCTAAGTAATCGAAGTAGTGTAGGATTTTTTTGGATGACCAGGTGTTGCTTTGGCTTATGATTGTTCCTATATTTAGGAGTATGAAAAGGAGCGTTAGTGTAAAGTGAGTTGTATATGTCATTTGTTTAGTAGTATCATAATTGTAAAGTTGATTAGGGTGAAGTTATGACTTTTTTGGATAAACCTAGAGAGATAAGTGCAACTATAATCTCGACCTAGGCACTAAGAAAATTTTGGCTTTCCTTATTCTTTCATCCTTACTAAATAGTGATTTTGACTAATCAAGCGCATCAATTCCCGTACATCTCGCTTATCATAAATATGTGCAAGCATCTTCAAATATTGTTTGATAAATCGCTCGTTTTTTAGCAGATTTCCAAAAATATCTGCTATGCTCAGAAAGCTCAATTTATCTTGTTCGTATTTGCTAGCAAACTCATGCAGCTCTGCCTTTCTAGCATCTATTATTTCGAGCGGATTATTATTTATATCAACACCCTTATCGCTATAATAAGACCAAGTTGCCAAAATAAATGCTCCATATTTTATACTTCCGCCAGTGGCTAAGTTTTCTTGTATGGTGGGTATCAGAAACTTAGGCAACTTCGCCGAACTTTCTGAACAAATTCGACTCACACTATCCTTTATATTTGGATTCGCAAATCGTTCTTCTAAGCTATTTTTATAAATGGTTAAATCAACACCTTCGATTTTCCCTAATACAGGAGTCGCTTCCTCATCCATAAATTTTCGCATGAAAGTGGCAAAAACTTCATCCTCCATGCAAGCATTGATGGTTGGATGCCCATGTATTGCGCCTGGAATACCCAAAACAGAATGCCCTGCATTCAATAGACGAATTTTCATCTTTTCGTAAGGCGTGACATCAGGTACGAATTGTACGTCTAGTTTTTCAAGCGGCGGTCGTCCATTGGAGAAATTATCTTCGATAACCCACTGGATGAATGGCTCACAAACCACTGACCATTTATCTTGTAAGCTATGATTTTTTTGGAGATACTCAATCGCTGACGGGTTGGTGACAGGCGTAATTCTATCCACCATCGTATTAGGAAAACATACTTCCTTTTCAATCCACTTGGCAAGTGATGGATTTTGTTTTTGTGCAAACGCTAAAAGCATTTTTCGAGCGACATTGCCGTTGTGTTGAATATTGTCGCAGGATAAAATAGTAAAAGCTGATAAGCCCTTATCGTGGCGTTTTTTCAAAGCCGCAGTCAAAAAACCAAAAACGCTTTTGGGTTGATTCGGGTGTTGCAGTTCGTATTGAATATCAGGGCTTTCAAAATCAAAATCTCCTGTACTTGGATTGAAATTATAGCCTCCTTCTGTGATGGTCAGCGAAACAATTTTAGTGTCGGGATGTGCGAGTTTATCAATCGCTGCATTAGGAGATTCAATAGCAAAAATATATTCCTTAATTGCACCGATTACTTCACTATTCACCTTCCCATCAGGATGTTGGGTGATAAGCGTATAAAGACCATCTTGTGCCTGTAAAACCTCCTTCATTTTTCGGTCGCCCTCGCGTAATCCAATACCGCATATACCCCAATCCGATGCTTGATGTTTTTCTAGTAATTGATGAATATAATACGCTTGATGTGCGCGATGAAATCCACCCACACCTATATGGACAATGCCTGTCTTCATCGCACTTCTATCATAGCTTGGACAAGGAAGCGTAGCAGCGATAGAAGGGAGATTTTGCTGATTTAATTGCATATTCATTCTACATTATTTCCTCTTTGCATTGCCCAATAAGCCACAATGAAGTAGATTATCGTACAAGCAAAACCAATTTGATAAAAAGCAGCTCTATTCGCAATATAGATTGCTTCATCGGGGCTGGCGAATAATGTCTTTAGTGCCAAAAAGAGCGTGACAGCAAGTGCCGCATAAGCAATCACTTTTAAGACTCTGGTAAAAGCAGAAGTGTCCTTCTCTGTTTGCGTTTCTGCTGCTGCCAATTTTTGATGGTATTGTTCTACTGCTGCATTGAATGCTCGCTCTTTCTTTTCGGCTTCTGGATAGCTTTTATTCGCGCCATATCTACCCGCTAAGAAGGTGTAAACCAATATCGTGAAAAACCAAGTAGGAATGAATAGGTAATAGAAAGACATGACATCTAGGAAATTCAATCCGAAGCCAAAGATAAGCCCTAATATCCATGATAGAATCGCGGGAAGACTGTGGGTGTAATTCTGAAATTTAGACCAATAACGCGTATAGCCAATTTTAGGAAAAAGCTGATGTTCTGCAAAGACAATCGCCCCTACTGGCACGACCAATAAACCTGCATAGGTCAAGAGCGGCAAAATCTGCGAAAACACAAATGGAAAACAAGCCACGATGACCATTGCAAGCCCAACAATCATCGTCGTTGTCCTACGCGATTGATTGGAATATACTGCTTGAGCTGCCAGTCCAGCGCGGTATAAATTGGTAATCGCCGTCGTCCAGCCTGCCACAATCACAATCACAAAACCAGACCATCCGAGGGCATAGAAGGCCACATCGCCTGGGTCGAGTTGCACGATTGATTTCCCTAATATCACAGCAGTACCAGCTCCCATAATTCCAGCCGCTATCCATGCGATATAATGTCCAAAAAGCATACCTGTGCTTGTCGCCAAGCCATAAGATTTCTTTTTAGCAAATCGTAGCAAAGCCATATCTATCAATCCAAAATGGGTAATGGTATTCGCAGCCCAACCAAAGCCAATGACTTCCACCAAACCTATGCTAGCTTCCCCATTACTATTGACTCCTGTCCAAATAGATTGATTGCCGATATTTACAAAATCTGCCCAGCCTGCAGGAAGGGTTTTACCCAAAACATCTAAGGAAAGTGCTGGTAGGAGTACGATAGCACCACTCGCAAACATAGTGAATAGCCAGGGCGCACAAATACCTGAAAAATCCGAAACGGCTTTGAAACCATAAATGGCAACAAATACCACAAAGATGCCTACCAATAGCACAATCAGCACGAACCATACATTGGTCGGATACCAGTTCAATTGGGCAGGAACGCCAAATGCAAAGCGAACGGCAGTAGCAGAAACCGTGACCATCGCAGCAGAGATGACGGTAAATATCAGAATGTTTGCCCAGTTGTATAATTTCGACATCGAATCGCCTGCAATCTTATTGAGGTAGGTGTAGAGGCTCAGGCGCGTTTCGACCGCAATTGGAGTGGTTATAAGCGTCCAGCTCAAAACGGCTAAAATGTTGCCTATGAGCAAACCGAGGATAATATCCATCGTCTTTGCGCCCAAAGCCACAAAGGTCGCTCCGATAACAAACTCCGTAGCAGCTACATGCTCTGCTGCGTACAAGCCTGCGAAATGTGTCCAATCGTGCAATTTATGTTTAGGCACAGGCAACTGCTCCTCATGCATTTGCTCAAATTGCTGAAAGTCGGTGGTTTTGTTCATTTTGTTTTGTTCTGATTGTGTAGTTGGCTTGGATGAAGTTATGAATTTTTTGGGAGAAAAGAGTGACAGTTTTACATAGTGTGTATAACAAATTGCACAATCGTTGAATTTCGATTTATCTGCCAATTTCCCATTGGCGGATAAATTCCAAGCAAAATTTATCGGCTTATAGGAAAAAAGCCGATAAAAAAGTGCAATTTGTTACACACACGTTTACATAGTGTGCATAACAAATTGCACTTTTTTGCCTGAAAAATTTATAATCTATGTTTTTGCATACGTCTCCCACCAATGAATTGGTGGGCTGAATTTTATCACGAAATAGTCTTAGCCCACCAATTCATACAATTGTGCAATTTGTTATACATACTTTGCATAGTGTGTATAATCTTCATAATAAACTTGCAACAAAACACAGAAAAAACGCAGCAATACTTCTTTCTAGATGATGTTTACTGCGTTTTTGTATTGCTAAATGTTATTTTTCTCGTTCTTCCTTGCCCTCTTCTTGTTTTTTATAAAGAAGGTGCCCAACGATTTTAATTTTATCCGCCAATCTAGGACTTCCCCAAGTTAAATCAAATGCTTGTCGGTCAACAATAAGCGTTACTTGGACACCAAAAATGACTCCTTTTTTAGTTTCTTTATATCCTTTTACCCAAACAGATACTTCTTGTTCCTTTTCTACGCCACAGATGGTCAATGTACCATTTGAAACATAGGTACTATCAGAAGAAGCACTCAATTGATTAGATGTATAGGTGATGGTAGGATAATTCTCAACATCCAAAAACTTATCGCTCATAATGTGTTCTGCCAATCTATCCGAAATCACATCTACACTCGTAGCATCAACAACAAACTCTATGGATGCTTTAGTCAAATCGTCTATTGATTTTGTCGTAATATTCCCTTCAAAGGATTTGAATTCGCCTGTTCGCATAGAAAAATCCTGCCAACCTACCTCAAAACGAACATTGGAGTGCGGATTGTCAACCAGCCATGTTTCTTGAGCAAAAGAAGAAAAACTCAACAAACAAGCCAGAAAAGAAATGAATAATTGTTTCATTATTGATATTGTTTTTGATTAAAATTATCTGTTTTGTAAGCTGCACAAAGCTGCTATAAAATCTTTGCGAATTGCATCTTGTTTCGTATGTCTATTCTCTTGCACAATCAATTTCCCGTACGAAATTGTCCCCAAAAGCATACTCGCATCGCAAGTATAAACAATGGTAGAATTCAAGTTTTGAAGGCTAGAAGTCGCTATCAAAGGCGCGTTGGCATCAATAATGCAAGCATTCAAAGGTTCGCCAATTTTGAAATAGTCCGTTGTGAAATTATTCATGGCTCTTCTACCAGCTAAGGTAGCCATCTGTAAGGCATAGCTGCCGCTATCATTTTGAGGTGGTGCGAAAAACGAATTGCGTTTATGCGAGATTAATCGCTGCCCATAATCCAATATTCGCAGCTCTTCCAAAGGGTTAATTCCCACATGACTGTCCGTGCCGATGCTCCAATTTCCACCATAATTCTGATAGGATTTCAGGGAGAACAAACCATCACCTAAATTGCCTTCGGTACTTGGACACAGCACGACATTTGCCTTGCTTTGGGCGAGTCCTTTAGTTTCGGCATCTGTCAAATGCGTGGCATGTACTAAGTGATAGCGTTCATTTAAAGCCACATTATCCAAGAGCCATTCCACAGGTCGCTTACCCAAATACGCCAGCGAGTCTTCTATCTCTTTCAATTGCTCCGACACATGAATATGAAAAGGAATATCCTGCCGCCCTGTTTTTGCCACTTCTGCTACATCCGTCGGCTCGACTGCGCGTAGGGAATGTACACCAATACCCAGATTCGCGTGTTGGTAGTGCTTGCAAGCCGCTTCGGAGCTTTCGAGCAATTTATAGTAATCCTCGATAGTGGGTGAAATAAACCGCTTTTGCTTCGCGAGTGCCGCTTGTCCGAAACCTCCTTTTTGATAAAAAATAGGAATCAGCGTGATACCAATACCGACAGTTTGAGCAGCCGCTATCAGTCGGCTCCCCAATTCTGCTAGATTGCTGTACGGCTTGCCATCTTTATCATGATGCACGTAATGAAATTCCGCAACATTGGTATAGCCGTGCCGCGCCATTTCCGAGTACAGCATCGTGGCAATAGCTTCCATTTGCTCAGGATTTACGCTGAGTGCGAGATTATACATGGCTTCTCGCCAACTCCAAAAATCATCGGGATTGGCACTGCCTTCATGCCGTTCTGCCAAGCCTGCCATCGCATACTGAAAGGCATGAGAATGGGCATTCTGAAAGCCTGGAATGGCATAGCCGTCTATTTCCTCTGCTTCCTTATCACTACTTGTAGATATATCGCTGATGATACCATTTTCATCAACACTTACATAGACATTTTCTAGCCAGCCCTCCTGCTGTAATAGCCCTTTGAATTTATATGTCATTTATTGCTGCTATTAAATTTTTCAATGTATGTTTCAAAACGCTTTTCACCTGATTAGCGCGTTCGGTATTATAGTGGAGTTCATTATCATCCATGTACAATATTTTATTCATTTCCAATTGTAAAGCATGAATGTTATCGGCTGGCGCACCAAAGCTTCGTGTTATATGTCCGCCCTTAAAAGGCGCGTTATGTGCGACTTCATACGTACTAGCGCGCAGGGAGTTTAACGCAACTTCAATCAGCTTAGGATGTGCTGTTTCGCCATCCTTATTGCCCAATATCATATCAGGAAATGGGGTAGGGTGGAGCGTAGAGACTTTATGCCGAATAGAATGGGCATCCCAAAGCAAGACTTTTCCAAACTGCGCTTTTCGCTCTGTGAGTAAGTCCCGAATCTTTTCGTGATAAGGATTAAAATAGGCTTCTACACGCTTTGCTATTTCTTCGGCATCTGGCATTAGCTCTTTCGATTTATAGAGCGCATTGCCAAAGAAATCGGTCGTAGGCGTAACGGAAGTGATAAGCCTGCCATCATTATATAAAGGCGCGTTCTCTGGATTTCTATTCAAATCTACCACCCAGCGACTTAGATTTGCTTTGATAACTGTAATGCCCAATGCAGGCGCGAAATCATAGATTTTATCCACAAACCAATCGGTATCATCCAGATATTTACGGACTCTAGTATTTAGCTTTTTTTTCAGATGCGTGGGAAATTGTGTCCCTGCGTGCGGTACACTAAGGATGATAGGCACAGCCGCGGTTTTGGGTTCTTTTATGGTGAATATTTTCTTTTGCATATTATGGGGCAAGATAATGAAGTTGTTTAAAAAAGTAGCACTTCTTACTCCATTGGAATGCCTTTC
>JAHDCQ010000569.1 GCA_020629845.1 Saprospiraceae bacterium
TATGCCTGCGTTTTTTGCCTCATTACAAAACAAAAATTCTACGCTTAACTGCTCATTTAATTAATTCTTCACGCCTAAGCTAAAATTTAGGTCGCTTCGCTAAAGAATGTAAGCGAAGCGACCTATCTAATACGACATTTTCTATTGAATGGTGTATTACTCCACAAACTTCAACGCCTTCTGCACGAAAGAAGTGAGTTCCTTCCCTTTCAGCATCCCTTGATTGAGCATCGCCAAATCATAGAGGTATTTGCTGAGTTCCGTACGCTCGTCGCCTTCTAGTTTTAGCATTTTTTGTGCTACTAGCGGGTGATTCGAGTTCACTACCACATTATAGGCATCGAACATACCTGGCATTTGCTGTCCTTGCAGTGCTTGCATCTCTTGGAAGCGACGCATAAACTCTGGCTTCGTGATTTGTACAGGTGCATCATCTGGCGAAAGTGCTTTTAGCATCACGCTTGCCCCTGCGGTTTCGCCCATCAAACCCTCGAAAGCTGCTTTTACATCGTTCTGCTCGTCTTCGCTCAATACAGACTCTGTCGTCTCATCTTTTTGGATAAGCATATCCACCGTATCCGAATCTACGCGTACAAAGGTCACATCACCTAGCTTTTGCTCCAAGTGTTGCATGAAGTGATTGTCAATGATATTATCAAACTCCAAGACATCATAGCCGCGCCCTTGTGCTGCCGTGATATAGCTATCATGTGCCGCAGGATTATTCGTGTACAGCAGCACGAGTTTGTTGTGCTTATCGGTCTGTAAGTCCTTTATTTTTTCTTTGTACTCTTCAATCGTAGCATGTGCGCCATCAATGCTTTTCAGTAGGGCAAACTTCACGCCTTTTTCATAGAATTTCTCTTCCGATATCATACCGTATTTCACGAATACACTCAAGTCTTGCCACTTTTCTTCGTATTCTGCGCGGTCTTTCTTGTAGAGGTCGTTCAGCTTATCCGCCACCTTTTTCGTGATGTAGCCTGTGATTTTACGCACATTGCTATCGCTCTGCAAGTAGCTACGCGATACATTGAGCGGAATATCAGGTGAGTCAATCACACCATGTAAGAGGGTCAAAAATTCAGGTACAATCTCCTTTACATCATCCGTCACATAAACTTGGTTGGAGTAAAGTTGGATTTTATTGCGCTGCTCTGCAATCGTTGCATTCACCTTTGGGAAGTATAAAATTCCCGTGAGGTTAAATGGATAATCAATATTCAAATGAATCCAGAACAAAGGCGGTGCGCCGAATGGATGCAATTCGTTGTAGAATGCCTTATAGTCCTCATCCGAAAGCTCCGATGGCTGCTTTTTCCAAGCAGGACTCGGATTATTGATAATGTTCGCAACCTCAGTTTCTATCTTTTTGCTTTCTCCGCCCTCCTCTTCTGGTTCTTCATAATGCGTGTCGGTACGCATACCAAACTGGATTTCGACAGGCAAAAACTTACAGTATTTATTCAGGAGTTCGCTGATGCGTCCTTCCTCTAAAAATTCCTTGCTATCATCCGAGATGTGCAGAATGATGTCCGTGCCACGTGCTTCTTTTTCGGCTGGCTCGATGGTATATTCTGGATTACCCTCGCATGACCATTTGACAGCCTCCGCGCCTTCTTGGTACGATTTTGTCAGTACCTCCACGCGCTCTGCCACCATAAATGCCGAGTAGAAACCCAAACCGAAATGTCCAATGATAGAGCTTTCGTCCTTGTATTTTTCTAGGAATTCTGCTGCACTCGAAAAGGCAACTTGGTTGAGGTATTTCTCCACTTCTTCCTTTGTCATCCCGATACCCTGATCGCGGATGGTGAGGGTTTTCATGTCTTCATCGAGCAAAATGTTGATGCGTGTATCGCCAATTTCGCCTGTTTCGCCGCGTTTTGCTAGCGTTCGGAGCTTAGAAGTAGCATCTACGGCATTCGATACGAGTTCGCGTAGGAAGATTTCTTGGTCAGAATATAAAAACTGCTTAATAATCGGAAAGATGTTCTCGGTTTGTACCGAAATGTTCCC
>JAHDCQ010000149.1 GCA_020629845.1 Saprospiraceae bacterium
TAAAAAAATAACGAACTCAAATTGTGGGTAGGTTATTTCTTGCCGATTCCCTAAAAGCCGAAAACATTTGTTTGGAATTTATCCGCCAATAGAAATTTGGCAAATAAAACACCTATAAATATCACAACTAATGTGCCAATTCTACGAATGTAAGCACATTCTCAACATATTCTGCTTATGGTACGTTCAAAATTGTCTGAAATTATGAAATATACAATTTCTTCCGAACTTTTGTTTTATGATGTAGAATAAAGTATCTGTAAAGCAGCAGTAGATGATTTGTCGGAGAATGCGATTTTTTAATAAATTTGTTCCATAAATCAAATCAAACATGAGCAGCAAACGCAAACCGACAAAAAAAGGAAAAAAAACGACCACAACAACTAAAGTCCCAATATCCAGCACGAGTCATTTGCCCGCCTGGTGGACAAATGTGCGCTTGCATAGCCTACTCATTTTTGCGTTTTGCTGTTTGTTGTATTCCAATACCATCACCCACGACTACACACAGGATGATGCCATTGTGATTTACGATAATATGTTCACTACGGAAGGAGCGGCAGGCATTGATGGCATCCTGAAATACGATACCTTTTATGGCTTTTTCAAGGTAGAAGGCAAAGCAAATCTAGTATCAGGTGGACGCTATCGCCCGCTTACGCTAGTGCTATTTGCCTTAGAGTGGCAGCTTTTTGGTAATAATCCCACTATCGGACACCTGATGAATGTGCTTTGGTATGGACTCACTTGCATGATGCTCTATTGGTTGCTACTGCGACTACTACGCGGACGCAAAAACCAAGTTTTTGTCTATTTCATTGCTCTTGCAACTGCCCTACTCTTTGCCGCGCATCCATTGCATACCGAAGCTGTTGCGAATATTAAAGGCCGCGATGAAATCCTGACGCTTTTGGGGAGTTTGAGTGCTTTATATTTTTCGCTACGCGCTTATGATGAACAAAAGCCGCTATGGGCAATACTGGCAGGCGTACTGTTTTTCCTCGGACTCATGGCAAAGGAAAACGCCATTACTTTTCTAGCCGTCGTGCCGCTATCGTATTATGTATTCCGGAAAGCAAATTTGGGACAAATCGCTATACAGCTCGTCCCTTTTGCCATCGCTACGATTGCTTTTTTGGGCATTCGCGCCTCTATTTTAGGTATGAGCATGGGCGAACCGAGTATGGAAATGATGAATAATCCGTTCTTGAAAATAGAAGGCAATCGCTGGGTGGCATTCACGGGGGCAGAGTGGTTTGCGACGATTTTGTTTACGCTGGGCAAGTATGTGCAACTCCTATTTTTTCCACACCCACTTACCCACGATTACTATCCGCGCCATATTGATATTATGAATTTTGGGGACTGGCGGGTGCTGCTTAGTGGCGCGATTTATTTGGCAATGGGCATCTACGCGCTCCTACGCCTTCCAAAAAAAGACTTAGTAAGCTACGGCATTTTGTTCTTCCTCATCACTTTGAGTATTGTATCGAATATCGTATTTCCTATCGGAACCAATATGGGGGAACGCTTTATGTTTATGCCTTCGGTAGGCTTTTGTTTCGTGCTGGCAGTACTGCTGTGGCGACTTGTGCAATGGCAACAGAAAGGCACAAAAATCACGAAGCTCAAGCAACTCAATATCGGACTAGTGGCGGTAGGACTTATTAGTTTGTTGTTTGCGACGAAGACCTTTACGCGCAATTTTGTTTGGAAGGATAATTACACCCTCTTTACTACAGACGTGCATACCTCTCCTAATAGCGCGAAGCTTCGCAATGCCGTTGGTGGCGAATTACTTACGCAATCAACTAAGGAAAAGGATGAAGCGAAACGCAATAAGATGCTCACGGAAGCGGATGGGCATTTGGCAGAGGCGAATCGTATACATCCGACCTATAAAAACGCGTATTTACTGCGCGGCAATGTGAATAATTATCTGAGAAAATATGACGAGTCGATTAGCTATTACCAAAAAGCCTTACAAATAGACCCCGACTATCAAGATGCTATCAATAATTTAGCTATTACCTACACGAATGCTGGTCAATATCATGGCGAAGTATTGCGAGAAACGGATAAAGCCCTAGGCTACCTCAATGAGGCGATTAAATTGCGCCCCAAAGACTTAGAAACGCTACGTTTGCTCGGTATAGCACATGGTGTGAAAGGCGAGGTCAATAAAACATTGGAATACTTAACACGGGCTTTAGAAATAGACTCAAATAATGCAAGTGTGCTATACAATTTAGGGGCAGCTTATTACCAACTCAATCAGCCCGAACAAGCAGAAGCCTACATCAATAAAGCACGCGAAATAGACCCAAGTATTATACCAAATCGGCAAGGGTAAGGGACTTCGCAAGATAGCCTAGGTTATTATTTACGAAATCCTTAAAAAAGAAAAGCGAGCGTTGCCGATGGGTTAAATCATCAGCTTATGCTCGCTTCCTTACAAACTATAAAAAAGTGTTATAAGTTGCTTTCTTGTTCTTGATAATATATGAATGACATTAGGCGAAAAGTTTTTGTACTCACATGAATGTGTTGTGCTTTCATTTAGTAATATCGGTGATAGAATGCTTTTAGGAATAGCATTTCGCCCTTCAGCAACTTGTCACATTCTAAAATAAATTATAATTCTTTTCCTAAAATCACATTCTCTAAGAAACTCGTTGTAACTTTGAGTATTCTCTAATACAGGATGACTATTTTCTTTTATCTCTTGTAAAAGTGGGAAATTGAACGCATTTTAGACCTATATAAGGCGTTTCAAAAGCGTTTCACGAACGTTTTTTTTTAAAAAGTGCAATTTTTTCTATTGCAATGAACAATAATCACTACTGGAAGGACATCGCAAAACGACTCCAAAAAGAACATCCCGATAATAAACCACCTGCCAAATGGACAAGACGAGAAACACAGCCCTTATTGGATAAACTTCTGGAAAAGGTAGGTTTTAGTATTTCTTACGCCACCTTCCGAAGAATATTCAAAGAAGGAGAGCAAGGCAAAGCCGAAACAAAAGATATTTTCGCGAAGTATTATGAATACGAGTCGCATAGGCATTACATTGACCAACATCTTACGCCTAAAGAAAAGAAAAGAAAACGCATCTATCCGATAGCGTTTATAGTTTCCGTTTTGGGGTTACTACTATTTTTTGTGGGCAAAACTACTTTGTCTAATAATCGCTATAATGATAAAAAAGCCGTATTGCAAATTGTCAGAAAAGCAGTAGAAGCAGAGTTTGCCAGCTACCAAGCCATCCCTCATTATGAGCGTCAATTAGATAGTTTGAAAGTCCTTTATTGGGAAGACGATAATGCATACAAAAAAATACTACAAGTGTTGGAAGGGCAAACTGCCTATGGCTGGGTGCTGACCAATGGCGGTAATCCTTCGGATATAGAATTAGAAAAAATCACTTTAGACTCCATCGTAGGTGAACGCGCCTATGTCACTACCAAAGAACATTGGCGACTAGAGTGGTATGGCTCAAAATCATTGCGCTATGAGTATTTTTATGATGAAATCAATACGCAACACTATACCCTCACAAAGGAAGGTGATATATGGAAAATTTCTATCAATAAATATGATGATAAAGTTATTCGCGAAATCCCAGAATATATAAATTGCGATAGTCTCAAAGCACACACTATTGACTATAATAGCCTTCGAGTTGGTGTTCAGCAAGCTGCTGCTAAGGGAAATGTACACCTGATGCTTCGTATGATAGATTGCCACCATAGCAAACAAAGCAATATTTTACCTGCCGATTTGCTCCTCTTAATGTCGGCGAAAAATGATTTGCACCGCGATTTAAATACGGATAAGGTGGGCTATGAAGTATTCAAAATCAATAAGCAAAAACTAATAAATGAGGTTTTACAATATTTAGATGATGCTGATCTTTATGAATCTAATCCAACTGACTACGAGGAGTCCGCAGAAAGCCCACCACCAATTCAAGAAAAGGTGCAGGTCACAGAATAGTAAGGGCAGAAGTTTTAGAGCATGTTTAAAACAGTTTCTAAGAATATACTTTATCTTTTTGTTCAAATAGTTCCTCCGAACCCGTTCCCACACCTATTACTGTACGCATCGCATCTTCAGGACGCATATCTAAAAAAGTCAATTTTTCGGCAGTAGTATGGAAGATAAAGCCATTCGTAGGATTGGGCGCAGTCGGCACAAAAACCGTATAAATACCATTCGGACTCTCACTCGTCACGAAGCCTGTCATTTGAACATTAAATACCTCTATTAATACGACTTGTGAAAACGAAGAGCCTTTATCTCCAAATACCTGCTGTACCGTGCCTCGTATAGTACTATAGAACGGAAGGCGTTCCAAAAGCTGTTTTTCAAGGTAGCCATAAATTGCTTTCCCCGAACGCGTACGCACCGCCAAGCCTACAAAAAAGCAGAAGGCAATGACAAGGGCAAAGGAAATCAATTGCACCAAAAAAGGATTATCAATAAAGCCGAAAAGTGCCGCAATAGGATTCAGAAAATTGGAAATAAGGTCAAAGACAAACCTAACCAATAGGATGAATATCGTAATCGGCAACAGAACGAGCAATCCCCCGATAAGGGTTGTAAAGGAGAATTTTTGAAATTCTTTTAGCATAAACCACGCACGTTTTTTCTGCTATTATGACAGTTTTCTAGCTGGAAAGTTGCTATTAAAAGCGTTAAAATAGTTCGATAGTTCCCGAAATGTTAGCACAAAGACCACTTCTTTTTGAATATCTGCTGGATTCGATTAATTTCAAGCTTGAAACTGTTTCTATAACGTACAAAAGTAACGCAGGTATTACGTATCAAGTAAAAGGTATTATACCAATCCATGTTCAAAAGTTGCTTAAATCAAGTTTATAAAATCATAAATCTGAAATCGAACAAATCATCAATCATATATCCATCTAGCCTTTTTTAGGAAGACGACACAGATTTAGGATTGATGATATAAAATTTATTTGATTTTAGATTTAGGCAAAATTAGACGGATAGCTATATCCTACATACATTGTACCTAAATAGTTACATACAAAACTACACAGCATGTCGTCCCCTACAGCACAAAGTCGGAGCATCAAAACATGGGCAGAAGAAGACCGTCCCCGCGAAAAACTCCTCCTCAAAGGTAAACACGCCCTTTCTAATGCTGAACTATTGGCCATCCTATTAGGCTCAGGCTCACGCAAAGAATCAGCAGTAAGTCTGGCACAACGCATCTTGCAATCAGCAGAAGACAACCTGAATGAATTGGGTAGACATTCGCTGGCTCGACTCATGGAATTCAAAGGCATAGGTGAGGCAAAAGCCATTACTATAGCTGCTGCTATGGAGTTGGGGCGACGACGGCAAATGACCGCGCCCAAAGAACGCCCACAGGTACGTAGTAGCCGCGATGGATTTGAAGCAATGGCATTCTTAATGGATTTGCCCCATGAAGAATTCTGGATTCTCTTGCTCAATCGCTCCAATCACATCATGCGACGCGAGCAAATTAGTCTAGGTGGCACGGCAGGCACGGTGGTAGATGCCAAAATTCTCTTTCGCAAAGCCATACAGGGCGAGGCGAGTTCTATTATTTTAGTGCATAATCACCCTTCGGGTAATTTGCAAGCTAGCCAAGCCGATTTGGACATCACACAAAAGCTAAAAGCAGCAGGCAAAACCCTCGATATACCTGTATTGGATCATCTTATCATTAGTAATAAAGGCTATTATAGCTTCGCAGATGAAGGCAAACTGTAAACAAGGTAGAATATTGAAACCATGCTGACACAAATAATTCAAGGGATTCTAGCCTACTTGAAAGCCCTGCGGCTCATCAATCGCTTAGGGCTTTGGCGATATGTTTTCGTTCCTGGCTTGATTAGTCTAATACTGGCAGGTATTATTTTCAGTAGTGTGTGGGCATTCGCGGATAATATTGGTGAATGGGCAACCTCTTGGTACAATGGGCAACAAGGCGGGCAAATTGTAGATACCATAGGTACTATCGTGAGTGGCTTGCTAATGCTTGTGATAGGTTTGCTGCTATTCAAATATGTCATCATGGTGGTGGTTTCGCCTTTTATGAGTCCGTTATCGGAGCGCGTGGAAGCACATCTACGCGGTGAAGTGCAGCCGAAGCCCTTTCACATTAGTACATTTTTAGCAGATATGGCACGTAGTTTGGGTCTTGCCTTACGCAATGCCGCTTGGGAAATTGGGATGATGCTACCATTATTATTACTTGGACTCATCATACCTATACTCGCACCCTTTACTGCTGCACTCGTCTTTCTAGTGCAATCTTATTATGCTGGCTTTGGTAATATGGATTATACCCTAGAACGCCATGCTGATTTCAAGGGGCGCATTCGATTTGTGAAACAGCATAAAGGACTCGCCATTGGCAATGGCATTGTTTTCATGGCACTTTTGCTGACCATAGTAGGCTTTTTGATTGTCTTTCCCTTAGCTACTGTCGCTGCGACTATGCAAGTCGTACCGTTACTTGAGGAGGAAAAAACCATCTAATAATAAAATGCCGTCCATGCTGGAAGAGAAAATTTATCGAATTCAAAATTATTATAAAAGCAAATCCAAAAACGCCCTATTCATCCTAATTTGGGGGCTTTTGACTGCTGCTTTTGGGTATTATGCTTATACCAAAAGTGCCGCCCCATTCTGGGAAGGCATCACCTACCCTACCCTTTTATTGGCATTGGTACAAATCGTGCAAGGTGCGTATATGCTCTGGCAAGCTACTGCCCCAAAAACGGACTTAATAACTGCCCTGCAAGCTGGAAAAACACAAGTAATACCTACCGAAATAGCAGCCACAGATAAGCGACTAGAACATATGCGTCGGCGCAATATTTTACAGCAAGTCCTTATCGGGCTAGGCATAGGATTTACGCTAACTGCCGTTTTTGCGAACCTTTCCACTTTCATGATTGGTAGTGGACTTGGACTGATGACGCAAACGGCAATTTCTTATATCGCAGATGTCTTATTACGCTGGCGAACTAGTCTGTATGCAGCAGAATTGCGGGTAGAAAGAAAGGATTTTTAGATGAGAGATAGAAAGCGTAAATCGCATTTAAGCTGTCTATCTCTCCTCTCTCAATGAAATGGTCTCTTTTCTCTCTTCTACTAAAAGATTAAGAACGTTTCAGTAGAATTTTGCGTTTTCATAAAAGCATGACACATCGCAAGATTATACATATTGATATGGATGCTTTTTTTGCATCCGTAGAGCAGCGCGACTTTCCTGCATTGCGCGGCAAACCGATTGCGGTAGGTGGCGCAGCCAAACGCGGTGTAGTAGCCTCTGCCAGCTATGAAGCGCGCAGATACGGAGTCCGTTCCGCCATGCCCAGTGTGACTGCCAAGCGTAAATGCCCGAATCTGATTTTTGTGCCTTCGCGTTTTGAGGTTTATCGGGAAGTATCGCAGCAAATTCGAGCTATATTTTTTGAATATACCGACTTGGTAGAACCGCTTTCCTTGGATGAAGCCTATCTCGATGTCAGCGAACCAAAAAAAGGGCCGCCCTCTGCTACCATTATCGCCAATGAAATTCGGGCGCGTATAGCAGCCACTACGAAACTCACGGCTTCGGCAGGTATTTCCTTCAATAAATTCCTAGCCAAAGTTGCGTCCGACATCAATAAACCGAATGGGTATAAAATCATCACACCAGAGGAAGCCATTCCTTTTATAGAAGCTCTGCCAATTGAAAAATTCTTTGGTATCGGAAAAGTGACCGCGCAACGGATGCACCGCATGAATATCCGCACGGGCAAAGATTTGAAAAAGCTATCCGAGATAGAACTCGTGCAGCGTTTTGGGAAAGCGGGGCGGCATTATTATCGTATTGTTCGGGCAGAAGATACGCGCAAGGTCAATCCTAATCGCATCCGAAAATCTATAGGAGCAGAGCGAACGTTTTCGGAAGATATTAGCGATACGCAAGCCATGAAAGAACGCCTGCAACACATCTGCAATCGCGTATTTGAGCATATGCAAAAGCAACACAACTTTGGACGAACGGTTACACTCAAAATCAAAACCCCCGACTTCCAAACCTTTACGCGTAGCAAGAGTTTTCAAAGCGAAATTCGGGAAGAAGCTGTTTTGTTGCGTACTATTTTTGACTTACTCGACCAGCATCGTAGTGCCTTTGCATCGGCACGACTTTTAGGCATTTCAGTTTCTAATTTAGAACGGGAACATTATGGCGAAGGGGTGCAGTTGAGTTTTGATTTTGGGGAGTAAAAGCTCAAGATTCCTTTCTAGCTTGTCGCTTAATCCGTATCTGAAATAACCAGTACCGCATATTTTTTTTCTATTTCATTTATCCCAATTATCCCTAGATCAATCCATTCATTGATAAACCATTCATTTTCACAGCTAAACTCTGTCCAGCGAAATTGATGCAGCGTTTTTTCGATTTCTGCTTTACTGCTTTGGTAATAATCGCTTTGTGTCAGACCACAAATCACTTTCCAAGCATTAATTCTGCTGGTTGCGCCATAGTCGCCACGTTCATAAGCACCGCCCAATACAGACATACCGAATAAATACTCAAAAACGGTTTTCCCGCTTATAGCTCTAAAAGCAATATTTGTTACTTCTGCCTCCCCTTCGCCATAACTTAATTGACAAATAATCCCTGCCTCTAAGTCATGTATTTCTTCTTCGACACACTCAAATTCGCCAATCTCTACCAAACGTATGTAATCATTAGCTATAGTAGAGGATAAATCAATTAGTGATTGATTCGAATTCACATTTAACCCTAGGCTTCCAAAATCAGATAGCGCATAAGGGAACCTCTGCTCAGATTGAAGTCCAAAAGAAAATCCGAAACCACCTCCATTTAAACTATAACTTCTTAAAGTAATTCCTTTCTCTACCTCACTCAAATCTAAACCGCACCAATCAAAATCAAAGGCTGAAAAACTTTCAGTAAACTCTAGTTTTTCATCCGCATCAAAAGTAGTAGCTCGAAGTAGAAGACTGCCAATTACCAATCGGTTAAATGCCTTTAAGTCTTGTTCATTTTTTGTCTTTAAGATTTGTCGGATGAGCTTATCACTCGAAGCAAAAAAAGATAATTTATCAGCAAGTTCCTTGATGTTTACTTGTTCTAAATATTTTCGTACTACTTCGTAGGTAATGCTTATTTGGGTATCTTCTTCTAATTTTAATAAAAAGGATAAAAAGCGTTCCAGAAGCTGTTTTCTTTTCCATGTAGCTTCAATAGTTGCACAGTTCAACAAATCTATCAATCGAATGATAGTTTCAGGGGTATCTTTGATTAATGCTTCGGTTTCGATTATCAAATCCCGATGATCGGAGCTTGCAATGTAATCATCTACTATTTTGTTTAGGTTTCTTCTCATTTTTAGTATTTTAGTTGAATTATCAAACGGTATTATATACCCTTTAGTTCCTTGAACTGGCTCGAACAATTGCCTCTTATATCGCTTTTCTCATCAAATCTTACATACGTTCTATCTTTTTCTATTTATTTTTCATTAATTGAAATTCATCTTTGAACATTATGATAAGGGAATCGGCAATAAATACAATAAAATGAACCTAAATCTACAACACAAAAACGCCCTAGTATGCGGCGCATCACGCGGCTTAGGGGCGGCTTCCGCAAAAGAATTAGCCTTGCTAGGCGCGAATGTCACACTACTCGCTCGCAATGAAACCCGCCTACAAAGCACCTTAGCCACACTAGACACCAATAAAGGACAAACACACGACTATGTGGTAGCCGACTTTTCGGAAGGAACAGGCGCGTTAGAACCGAAAATAGCGCAACTCTTAGCGCGCAAAAACATACACATTCTCATCAATAATACGGGTGGTCCAAAGGCAGGCACGATGAATACCGCCACTAGCGAAGCCTTTTTAGAGGCATTCCAAAAGCATATCCTTATTAGTCACGCGCTAGTGCAATGGCTAAAGCCTGGTATGCTGGAAGATAAATACGGACGCATCATCAATATCGTATCCACTTCGGTGCGGCAGCCGATCAAGGGCTTGGCAGTCTCCAATGTTACGCGCGGTGCGATGGCAAGTTGGGCAAAAACCCTCTCCAACGAACTCGCTCCGACGGGTATTACCGTCAATAATATACTGCCTGGCACTACCCAAACTCAACGCGTAGATGAACTCTTGCTTTCCATGCAAGAACGCTACCAACTCACTCCCGAACAAGCAAAGCAGCAAATGCTACAAGCAATTCCTTTCAATCGCTTCGCTGAACCCGAAGAAGTAGGAAGTGTGGTGGCATTCGTGGCCAGTCCTGCGGCTTCCTACATTACAGGCACGAGCATTCCTGTGGATGGCGGTAAAATCAGGAGTATTTAAGTCTTAAGTAAGTACTCAATGAATGAATAGTGAATGAGTGAATAATTCTAGATTCTATTCGCTCATTCAGTCATTAAATATTCACTCATTGAGTATTTACTACCTTAACATTTATCTTAACACTCCTTATCAAAATCAAAAGAGTAGAAATGAACAAGGTTAAGTTTACATTAAGCACCTAGAAAGGCTTGCAAGAGTCCTCGTATTTCATGTAGTTTGCGACCAGATATTAGTAAACCAAATTTAAATACAATCTACATGAAAAAACTAGGAATCATCCTTTGTTTATTTAGTTATGCTTTCGCTGTTAACGCGCAAAATGAGGACTACCGACATGTCATCACCGTCAATACGGGCTTTAGTATTTTTGGTACAGTCGTTGATATAATTGACGACAATAATTTATCTGATATAAATGTCGAAATAGATGATAATTTCGACGATATTTCTAATCTGTCAGGAAATTTAGTAGGGCGTAGTGCGCCTGCTTTCCAAATAAACTATGACTATGGGGTAGAACAGTGGTTTAGTATTGGTGGTGGTATTTCTTATCAGGCTGCTAGTGCTGAACTCAATAATTTATCCTATACCCGTGAAGCAGATAATGAAATAATAAACTTAGACTTTATACGTCTTGATTTAAATCGCCTACATCTAGGCACACGCGCACTTTTTCACTATGGCAATCGCGAAAAATTGGATATGTATTCGGGCATACGCCTCGGTATTACCAATTGGGTTTCTAATACGGAAATATCCGACGAAGACCTGCTGGAAGATTTTGAGTCAGGGCGTTTTGCAGGCTTAACCTTTGCAGCACAAATCATTCCTTTTGCGCTGCGTGGCTATGTCACAGATAATATTGGGCTCAACTTTGAACTGGGAGTTGGTGCGCCACATTATCTTTCTATTGGTTTAAATTATCGCCTATAAGAAAATTTGAAAAGTACAGAAGTCGAAAGCATTTCTACTTTCGACTTCTTCAAAAGGCTCTACGGTGAAAAGTGTGGGTACGCTCAACTTGATTCAATCAATTTAGAGCAAATCTTCTGTTTTGTGCGTATTCACTCCAATGGAACGCGTTCCATTGGGAGGAAAAAAGAATGCCCCACACTTTTCACCGTAGAGCCCTTCAAAAGAGTACATACGCTGAAAACTTTAGCTCCAAACGTTGGTTGTAATAAGCAAACAACCAGTATTATGAAAAAAGCACTACTCTTTCTTGTTATCCTATGTATAGCTAATCTCAGCTATGCACAGCGCGATTTTTCTAAAGTAGAAATCAAGGCAGAAAAAATTACAGATAATATCTATACACTCTTTGGGAGCGGAGGTAATATTGGAGTATTTGTGGGCAAAGAGCAAGTGCTAATGATAGACGACCAGTTTGCGCCACTAAGCGAGAAAATCATAGCTGCCATACAGGAAATTTCAGATAAACCTATCCACTATCTCGTCAATACGCATTGGCATGGCGACCACACAGGTGGCAATGAAAACCTTGCCAAACACGGCGCGACCATCGTAGCGCATGCCAACGTACATAAGCGCATGAGCGAAGAACAAAAACGCCCCTTCGGACGCACTACGCCTGCTGCCCCTGAAATAGCGCGCCCCAAAATCACGTTTTCGGATGAACTGACCTTCCAAATGGACGACGAACAAATTATGCTTATCCATGTCGATAATGCCCACACCGATGGCGACACCTGGGTTTATTTTGTACAAAGCAATGTGCTACACATGGGCGACACCTACTTCAATGGGCGTTTTCCATACATTGACTTAGGTTCAGGTGGCTCGGTAACGGGTGTATTGGCTGCACTCAATCAAGCTCTAACTTTAGTAGATGAAGAGACGGTTATCATTCCTGGTCATGGAAAACTGTCGAATAGAAAAGAACTACGCGCTTATCGTAATATGCTTGGTACGCTACATGAGCGCGTACGCTTAGCGATAGAAGCAGAAAAAAGCCTAGAAGAAATCAAGGCAGCAAACTTGACGGAAGGTTATGAAAGCTATGATGGCGGATTCATCAGCGCGGACAAAATCGTAGATATTATCTATACCGATTTATCGCGGGAATAGGGGCTTTTGTCGGAAAACATGCCTTACTTGCCGATTTGTAAAAACTCCTTATACAAAAAGGCGTTTCTTAAAGGAACACAAAATTAGCAGATAATTATTTAGAAGAGAGAGCAGGGATGAGAGAAAGTGTATATAACAAATTGCACTTTTTATCGGCTTTTTTCCCATAAGCCGATAAATTTTGCTTAGAATTTATCCGCCAATGGGAAATTGGCAGATAAATCGTAGTTCAACAATTGTGCAATTTGTTATACACACTAAGAGAAAAGAGACTTACACA
>JAHDCQ010000150.1 GCA_020629845.1 Saprospiraceae bacterium
TCCTATGAGTCCAATAGGACCATTTTTCATATTGCGTAACTCATCTGTCAATGTTTTATTATTGCCACATCAAGCGAATAACCTTTGCTTCTGTATCACCATATAGTATAGCAAAGTCTACGGTGACGTGGAAGATAGAGTATTTTTCATTTTAACAGAACGCATTTTTTCCAAAGCCATTAAAAAAGGGAGCGACTTTTCTCTACTATAAAGCCACTCCCCTGAAAGGCATGTATGTCGTACAATATGCCTTATAATAACTACCTAAACTTTTTAAAAAGAGGCAGAATACGCATTCTGCCTCCAGAAAGTAAAATAAATCAACTTTGATAAATTGATCCACTACCTCTTTTAGTCATTTTCATTTAGAGTAGATACAGAAAAGAGGATGACTCTATAGTAAGCCACCCTCTCTAGAGTACGTAGAAATTTAATCTTCAGTACCAATTTGGAGCTTTCTAAAAAGTAACACCACATAAGCTACTACCATGGTGCTGCCATAACTACTTTCTTACCTTAAATTTTGATAAAACGTTTAAAATACACCTGGTTGCCACTTCTGATTATTAAAACATGTAAGCCGTCATATAAGTCATTTGCATCAATGCTCATGGATGCTTGGCGCGTTGTAATTGTTTGATGGCTTCGGCCAGCCATATCGTACAATTCTATAGTATATTCTTGTTCGTCTTCAAATGAAGTAGATAATTCTATTGTTTGTCGTACGATATTGGAGAGTAGCTGTATTTCAGTAAGCTTTTTCTCTAAATCGACTGCTAACACTGAGGAATATTCAGATGTTCCATCCGAATCTAGTTGCTTTAAACGGTAATAATTGGTAGTACTATAGGGCGATATATCTACCCACTTATAGCGTTGTGCTTCTATAGTAGTTCCATTCCCTTTTACAAAACTGAGTGTTTGCCAATCTTGAGCATCTTTACTGCGCTC
Source organism: Saprospiraceae bacterium (assembly GCA_020629845.1). GTDB lineage: Bacteria > Bacteroidota > Bacteroidia > Chitinophagales > Saprospiraceae > JAAUTG01. The sequence goes on from JAHDCQ010000150.1 coordinate 952, forward strand.
TATTTCAAATCCTACATTATCTAGTTCAGAGGCAGTTTGCCAAGTCAAGATGACCTCGTTACCTATTGCATCCGCCTCGAACTGCTTTAGCTCTACTGGCAGAATACAATCTACCGCATCTGAACTACGGTATACTACACAAAATGACTCTTGGCAGCCGTCAGAAGCACGCGTATAGGTAATAGTAACTTTGTAGTCGCTACCTGTAGTAGCGTCATACATTCCTGTGATGGATGTCGGATCTGTAGAAGCTGTAAGTCCATCAGGTACTTGAATGCCAAAATCCGTAAATACGTCATAAGCGAAATCATCCACAGTATTACAAATGTTTATCGACTCTTCTACAAAAGGAATTTCTACAGCAGGTGTTACGGTCAAATCTGTTATATTCACAGGCCCATTACCAGGTCGGCATACTCTAATCGTGTATTCATCTAAGCCAGCAGGAACTTCTACCGTGAATACATCATCGCCTGATTCTAAAAAGGTGCAGTCTTCTTCAAAAAGACAAACATTGCCTTTTCCACCACCACAGCCTTGTGCCACTCCAAAAGTGAAAACTGTTGGGCAGTTCGTACCTAAAGACGATATAATATTCGTAAAAGTAAATTCGCCACAGCCTCTCCCGATACATAAATCATTATTGGATGGAATGGGTTGAGCTAAATCTACGGTTAGATTATTATCTGCTACAGTATAATCAACGGACGCACAATCTGTCACGCTATTGAATGGGCATTGCGCCTTTGTAGTAGAAGTACCACATAAAGAAATTAGTATACATAATGCAAATACACAAAATGCGTGATAGTGTATACTAGTGAGAGATAGTAAAATCTTTTTCATTAGAACTTTGTAACTTTAATTGAGAAGGATAATCACAAGCGGATAAGGAAGATAACGGACACAGCCTTATCACCTATGACAATTGCAAACCGATTGTATAGTGGATAAATTCTACAAAGTTGAATTAAAAGACCCCATGTATCTATAGGCAATAGATAGCAATCTATTGAGTCTATTAGATACAAACCAGAAATTTAGAAATGCTACTTAAAAAATAGTCTACGTGGTGTGCTTACAGAATGACTTTGATGATAATTATCAAAAAACAATGTTTGAATAAAAAATGTGTAGTGGATTTGAAATTTTACAATTTAAAAGTACGCTTTTTTAGTATAAAAGCAAAAATAAGCTTTTTTCTGCTTTTATCCAAAAAATGTGTGTTTTCTGTTGGTATAGAATAGCTTTTTTTGAGCAGAATGTAGAAGTAAAGCATACGGGAAGCGAATAATATATTGATTTCACTTCCCGCATACATTTAGTAAGTTACTTGTTATTATTGCCGCATCAAGCGAATAACCTTTGCTTCTGTATCGCCAATAGTGTAGCGTAGGAAGTACACACCATTCGGCAAGTCGCGGGTTTCGACTTGTGTGTGAACGCCCGAAACGGTGCGTTGATCTTTAAACACCAATTTACCTGAGGCATCGAAAAGCTCAAGTTCAAGTGGTGTTTCAAGTGCACTCGTAAAGGTCAAATTCAATTGATTGCTGAATGGATTTGGGAAGAGGCGGTAAATCTCATTCTCTTCCAAATTGCGGCTAATTACCATTACAGGTGTCGTGAATTCATGGTAATAATCACGCGCTGTATTTTCACTAATAGAACGAATGCGGAAGAAATATAAATCGCGGATGCCTTGCGTTTCTAGGCTATAGTTATTTACGCGGCCCGAAATTTTACCTACTGCATCTACTTTTCCGTTAGAAAGTTGCTCAAAATCGCGCCCATTGAAGGAACGCTCCACGATGAATTCATCAGCATAAAACTCTGGTTGCGTCGTCCATGTGATTTCTGCAAATTCTGAATTTTTATAGCGCGCATTAGCAGACACAATATTAGTTTCTAGCTCGCCATTGTAGCGTGTGATTTCTACATCATCAATAGCAATGCCTGGGAAGTTGCCTGTATTGTTGGAACGGAACACAAAACGGAAGGCTACATTCTCCTGTCCTGCTAAATTGGTAATGTTCGTAAAGGCTTGCGTCCAATTACTTTTTGAAAATGCAAAATAAGATGTATTGATACCAAAGGCTGCGTCACCCTCTAGTTCTTCATTCGTAAAGTCGTACCAATTGTCTTCTTCTCTATTATTTAAGATTCTCCAGCTTCGTCCCTTATCCAAAGAGTACTCTACGAGATAGCCATGAAACCCATTTTTTATAAAGGCTTTCGACCAGAAACTGAATTCGTAAATGCCTGGCTCGGAAAGGTCGAAATTCGGCAAGTAGAGCATGGTATGCGTATTGTGCGCATAGAATTCTTCATTTAAGCCTGTAGAAAAAGCATAGTCACCGCTATTGGTGCCATCCTTTCCTCTAATGGTGCTATTCCCTCGCTCAAAGTTCGTACCATTAAGCGTGAACACCCCATAATCCTCTGGATTGCTATCAAAATTGCCACTATAGCCTGCTTCGTCTTCTGTATATGGCACACTGCGGTTAGGCAATACTTTTATTTTACCCGTTTCTGTCAAGTCGCCATTAATCGTAATCGAAATATCATATTCGCCCACCTCACTATACTGGTGAATTGGAACGCGTTCAGTGCTCGTAGTGCCATCTCCGAAATCCCATAGATAAGATTCTGCTCCGAAAGAAGCATTCCCATCAAATAGCACATCTGCTCCTACATAAGTGATTCTATCTACTGCAAGCACGGCTTTAGGTTCAGCAAAAATATCGGTAGTGAACATACCGCGCCCGTAGGTGATGGCTAATATCACATTATCAGACTCCCGAACTTGTAGCATGTCAGTACGTACCATTGGGATACCGCCATCTGATGTAGGTGGATGCCAAACGGTAGCGTCGCCCTCTAGTTTATCCGTAAACCATACACCTAGTTCCGTAGCAATAGCTGCTGTACCAGCACGTACGATTCCCCAACGCACGGGCATATCAGGCAGATTACCTTCGCAGCCTATCCAAGTCTGTCCACCATCATTAGAAATAAATACATTATTGGAACGACCATAATTAGATAGCGTAACCATGATATTATCAGGCTGTCCAGGTTCTACATAAATAGAGGAAACTACCGCATTGAAATCATGGATTTGTACCTGCTCAAAAAGTCGTCCTTGATGTGCATTATCAATACGATATAATTCGCCTGAAAAATCGCCTACATAGATTCTATTAGAAGTATTTTGATCGGCATGTACTGCTGAAACACTTACATCCGCTCCTTGAATATCCAATAGCGTAGTCGGATTGTCATTATTCAGTACTTCCCAGCGATAGAGGTCGCCTTCATTGGTTTGCGAATAGAGCATATTAGACTCATCGTCATAATCAGATGCACTCACGAAACTACCATTCAAAGCCGCACCACCGCCAAAGCTTTGCCCTTCATCAATAGATAAACCATAAGCAGCAAAGTAAAGCGATACCATTTGGATATTAGGCTCATTTTGGTCAATGTGCGCGAAGAAACCATCGCCACCTTGCACCTCTACAGCATTAGAAATCGCTGCATTATCATTCAAGCGAAGGCTACCGTTATCTTGCGTACCACCAATATAGAAATTGCGATAGGCTTCTGGGTGAATATCGCCTGCGTAGAATTGGGTGACATTGAAACCTAAGTTGCGGTCAGGCGTGGTGGTGCCACCGTTCGTGGAACGCCAAATACCACCATCATTACCGAAGTAGACAACATCTTGTCGGTCTTCGTCAAATACCGTAATATGTTGGTCAGCATGGATATATTGCAAGCCAAAGCCGCCATACCAATGTCCAAACTGACTCCACGTCCAACCACCATCAAAGCTTCGGAAAATATCAATACCACCAACTATCAAGCGATCACAATTGAAGGGATCTACCGCAATCGTCAAGTCATACCAACCTTGCCCACGCGTAAAGTTTGGAATACCTTCCACACTATCAGGAATGCCACGTTCTTTCCATGTATTGCCCCCATCTTCACTAGCATAAATATTAGAGCCATCGCCTCCTCTATTCCCCAGCACATAGATGATGTTTGGATCTGCTTTGCAGACGGTAACTTCTGTTCGGGCTATATTTCTTGGAAAGCCTTCATTATTGGATAAATCCGTCCAGTTTTCACCATCGGTACTGCGCCACACCTTGCCGTCCGAAGAGGCTATAAATCGTCCATTGGATTCGGTATAGATGATTTCATGCATATTGCCTGATAAAACAAGTGTCCAATCATCGCCCTGATTTTGGCTACGACGTAAGCCGTTAGAAGTAGCTGCATATACATCACCCGAAGGATGCACGATTATATCCTGTGTGAAACTAAAAGGGTTACTGGTAGGGCTGCCTGTTCCTTCTGTAGAAGGCAAGATATCCCAAGTATCACCCCCATCCAAAGAACGATAGATACCAAAACCTACAAATGAACTTCCACCACCTGCATACAATTCGCCCGAACCCATATACATGATTTGCGGATTGCTTGGGTCTTGTGTCATTGCACCTACGGTAAGGTTGCCTAAGTCATCACCTACAGGAATCCATTCGGGATCGAAGGCTGTAATATCATTCGATTTCCAGATACCACCACTTACTGCACCTGCCCAAACGGTTTTGCCAGAAGGATCATTTTTGTCAATCAGGATAGTACGCGTACGACCTGCGATGTTTTTCGGGCCGCGCTCTTGGAAGCGTACATTCGCTAAATCTGATTTTTCATTTGCCGCTTCTTTTTGCATGGCGCGGGCTTGCTTCAGTGCCTTTTGCAGCCGCTGCACTGGCGGATAGCCTAATTCGAGGTCTTTAGTACGTTCGAAGTTGTCTTTCATAGCTTCTTCGATACGCTGTGCTTTCTTTAACTTGACGGGTGCTTTTGTTGTTGCTGTTACACTTGTGGTATCTTGCTGCGCTACCCAAAAGGTACAAGCAGCCACAAGAGCTAAAGCAAAAGCGGTGAGTAGTATTTTTTTCATTGTAAATGATGAATTTGTTGAATCTGGTATATTTAGGGACGAGGAAAATAATAACCTGCGTATCTGAGCTGGTCTTTTTATCTTCTTCTGCGTTATGAAAATCCTTACGTAGCGTAGGCTATGCTCGGTTTTCATGCCTTGAAGAAGGAAAAAAACACCTGCCTCATTTTACGTAGTTTATTTTTTTCCTCGTCCCTTAATTAAGGACTTGTCTGTCGGCTAGAGAGTGTTTGTTGTAATTGCAGACAAAAATAGCAAATAATTAGTGTGTCAAATGTCACTTTTCGGCAATCTAAGCTGTATTTTGGATGAAACCCCTCTATTTCTGCTTGAACTGACCAAAATGCCACAAAATTCCTGATGGGTCGTGCAAGAAACATTCGTCGCCCCAATCAAACTGTTTAACCTCACTTAAGCGCACATGTTCATATTTATGTTGTAAGTCACGCGCATTTAAGTCTGCCCAACAAGCGACTATATCCTCTACTTCAAGAAACACCATCGAGTTATTGACCCAATTCTTCACATAATAATCCTGCAAATAGAAGCTCAATTGTTCATTTACTTTAAAGAGACACATATCCTTCGATAGTTCGATTTGCTCGAAACCCAACTCGCAGTAAAATTGTCTTGATAATTGGTAGTTTTTCGCTCCTATAAATGGACGAATGGAGGTGGCAGCGTACTTCATGCTAGCATTGTCTATTGTAACATAACGCGAAAATTTCATTTCGATACATAGCATCGTATAGATTTTCCTAAATTCGCGCTGAAGATATTGGTTGTTTGGTATTTTAGGAATGAGAAATTACTAAAATATCAAACAACCAAACAACTAAAAATCTAATAAACATGATTCAACGAATACAATCCTTATTTCTGTTACTTTCTTCGGCAGGTTCGCTGAGTTTATTTCAGTTTCCATTTGCGAATACTAATGAAGCCGTTACCCAATCAGAACTTTTTGCAGATAGCACTTACAATATTCTCGACCATGTAGGCTTGATTGCATTATTTGCATTGGCGGGCGCATTGGCATTTGCAGCTATTTTCTTATTTAAGAATCGCCCTTTGCAAGCCAATTTGAGTAGAGGTGCTATTGTAGCAAACATCATTGGATTCATATTGGGGGTAGTACTTTTTATGCAAGATGGTGTTATTCTAAAAGAAAATTTGGTAGTAGATGATGGTATTGGTGCATATTTGCCTTTTGTAGCAATTTTGTTTGCAGCACTAAGCGTTTACTACATTCGTAAGGATGACAAATTGGTGCGCTCTATGGATAGATTGCGTTAGTAAGTGAATTGACAATGATTTTATATTTGATTGTCAATTGTTTATAATTTAAGTTTCGATAACTTAATTATGTCCGAGCACTTACTTAGGAAAATTTTGAATGGGAAATTTTGAATTTTGAATGCGCATAATAGACTTCATTCAAAATTGCTCCATTCAAAATTCAAAATTATATATAAGCCAACATTGGAACGACTAGTACAACATATAGAAAGTCTTATTTTTTCGAGTAATCAGCCGCTGCCGCTAGAGGAAATTAAGCGTTGTGTGGACGAGGTCTTTGAGTTGAATTGCTCGGAGGAGCAATTGGAAGCAGCTATCGCGCAGCTAAAAGAACGCTATGCCGATGAACGCTTTTCATTTGAAGTGGTGGAAATTAGTGGGGGCTATCAATTTCTGACCAAAGGCGCGTATCACGAAACAATAGGTACGTACCTGCGCCAAACCACCAAAAAACGCCTTTCACAAGCGGCATTGGAAACGCTTTCCATTGTTGCCTATAAGCAGCCAGTGACCAAAAGTGATTTGGAAAAAATACGCGGCGTGGGCTGCGATTATGCTATCCAAAAACTATTGGAAAAGGAACTTGTTGCTATAAGAGGACGCAGCGACGGGCCGGGGCGACCCTTGCTTTATGGTACTAGCGAGCGTTTCATGGATTATTTTGGGATACGAACGATAAAAGATTTGCCCAAACTCAAAGATTTCAAAAAACCCGATAGCGAAATAGGAGAACAGAAAGCGTAATGCGAGTGATGAATTATGAGTGATGAGTGTGATAACACAAATTCATAATTCAGCACTCATAGCTCATCACTCAAAGAAAATGGAATTAGTAAACCGAGTAGCCACTAGTGGGCTGATAACGATAAAGCTGGAAGACTTTTTCCCGCAGGAGGAAGTAGTACTCTTCGATTTGAAGGACTATTTGTTCATGGAGCTGATATTGAAGGAAAAAGATTTTCGAGCTGCTCTAAAAGAACACGATTGGACGCAATATCAAGACAAAAATCTCGTCATTACTTGTAGTGCCGATGCGATTATTCCGGTATGGGCATATATGCTCGTAGCGGTATATGCAGAACCATATGCGGCTCATATTTTTCAAGGTACAAAAGAAGAATTCTACAAAGCAGCCTTTATGGACGCTCTACAAAGCATTACTGGTGCGGACTACGAGGATAAGCGCATTGTGATAAAAGGGTGCAGCGACAAACCCGTGCCGCCTGCTGCTTATGTGGAACTCACGCGCCGCTTGCGCCCTCATGCAAAAAGCATTATGTACGGCGAGCCTTGCTCAACGGTGCCACTTTATAAAAAGCCCAAACCGAAGAAATAAATTTTTAAACACAATCTACGCTACATGAAAGGTCTGATTAGTTGCCTATTCGTAAGCTGTTTTTTCTTATTCGCTTGTCAAAGTGGGGAAACAGAAACAGCCACTACTGTCGAAAAACCTACTAGTATTGAAACCCCTGCTACAGCCGAAACGCCACCACCTGCACCCGAAACAAAGGCAGGAACTGCAACTAGCTATTTAACTACCGAGGTAGGCAATATTCCTATATACAACTCTTTCGATGAGCTAGAGTACTTGTTCAATCAGAAAAATGATACGACTTATATCATTAATTTTTGGGCAACTTGGTGCAAGCCCTGTGTAAAGGAATTGCCGTATTTTGAGGAAGTAAAAGAAAAATATAAAGACGAAAAAGTACAAATCGTACTGGTAAGTCTAGATTTCAAACGCCAACTGGAAAAGAAACTTCGTCCATTCCTAGAGGAGCGGAAATTGCAATCGGAGGTAGTGGTCTTGACGGATAGTAATTCTAATGGTTGGATTGACCGCATAGATAAAGATTGGGACGGCGCGATTCCTGTGACGGTAGTGTACAATGCAAAAGCGCGCCAGTTTGTACATTGGGCCTTCGATGATGCGGCGGAATTGGAAACGATACTAAAACGCTTTCTGGCAGCCTAAGGAATGTAAAATGTAGAAGGAGTTAGAAATTTTGTCTTTGGCAAAATTTCACTTCTACATTTTATATTGGAAAATTTGATATTCTACATTGCCGCCACCTTTTCCTAAACAGAATGCTTGAATAATAGCCGCACAACTCTAGTTTTGACCGCCTTTTTCTAAATAATCACAGGCTCTCTCTTGAGATGTAGTTTCCTTTAGGTTAATTTTGTTACTCAATTCCTATTTTTAACAACTACACGCACACATCCTCTATAAGTTTTATTGGGATTCATCCTGAAGGTTTTAAAATCGCTTCTTAGAGCAGCTTTTACAATAGCAAACCGTTCTAAGGAAGATACAAATAAACAAAAAGAGATGTTATGAACTGATTTGTCAGGCTTGAAGGCCTCCCACCTCAGGACTCATATCTCAAATTATATAATTCTATACTAATGAACATATCCAGTACACGACAACGCTTATTTAAATTATTAGTACTTTTCATGGTACTACCGCTACTATCTCCAGCACAAAACCAAAACACAGAACTACTATCTCGCGTACAATTCGGGCCAGACTGCAACGATATATGGGGATGGGTAGATGAAGATGGGAGGGAATATGCCCTAGTGGGTTTGCGAACGGCACTCGCTATTATTGATGTTTCCGACCCTCGCAACCCCGTAGAAGTGACGCACGTATCAGGAGCTTCTTCTACTTGGCGCGACATTAAGACATGGAATAATCACGCCTTTGTGACCAATGAAACAGGCAGAGGACTGCAAGTGATAGACCTCTCCCAACTCTCCACTACGGGCCGCGTTACGGCCTTCGATTGGACACCGAGCATTTCAGGTTTAGGTACACTTAGCACTTGCCACAATATCTTCATTGATGAATTTGGTATTGCTTACCTCGCAGGTTCAAATTTGAATGCTGGAGGCCCGATATTTGTAGATGTGACTACGCCTTCTAGTCCTAGATATGTTGGGAAAGCAGCACGTCGCTATGCACACGATGTGTATGTGCGCGATAATATCATGTATTCATCAGATATTTATAATGGGCAAATAGCGATAACGGATGTGAGCGACAAATCAGCTCCAGTATTATTAGGTGCGCAAACGACACCTTCGCGCTTCACGCATAATGCTTGGCTATCGGATGATGGACGTACGGTTTACACCACCGATGAACGCTCCAACGCACCCGTAGCTGCCTACGATGTATCGAATCCGAATAATATTTCTAAGCTATTTGAATTTCGCTCAAAGCGTACGGTAGGGAGTGGCGTTATTCCACACAATGTACATGTGCTGAATGACTGGTTGGTGATTTCTAATTATACGGACGGTGTAGTCATTGTAGATGCAAAGCGTCCTGAAAACCTCATAGAAGTCGGCAATTATGATACAGAATCAACGCTCAATAGCTCGTTTAGAGGCGCGTGGGGCGCGTATCCATTTCTGCCCTCAGGCAATATTTTAGTATCCGATATTAAGAATGGATTATTTGTAATAGGCATGAATTATAAACGTGCGGCATACCTAGAAGGCGTGGTGCGCGACGGCTCTACAGGGCAAGTACTAAATGGGGTAGATATTACGATTAATAGCACAGAACTAGACGATTTTAGTACAAACTTACAAGGAGAATTTCGTACAGGTTTAGTAGAGGGTGGTACGTATAGAATTACCTTTTCCAAAAATGGTTATAACTCTAAAACAGTAGATGCTACACTCATTAATGGAGAATTGACCTATCTAGAAGTTAATCTTATTGATTTTGCACCAGCTATTGTCGCTGGCATGGTTACAGATACCTTAGGTAATCCCATCGAAGGCGCGACTATTCGCCTGAGTAGCCAAAATGGTACTTACTTTGGTACAAGCGATTCCTTTGGAGGTTTCTTAATAGAGGATATTCCACAGAATGAATATAATATCTACATTTCCGTTTGGGGCTATCTTCCTTTCGAGACGGATGCATTCTTTAGTTCAGGTGGTAGCAGTTTTGCGGTACAGTTGCAAGCTGGCTATTTCGATGATTTTTCTTCCGATTTAGGTTGGTCAAGCTTTAGTGTGACCACAGGTTTTGGTGGCGATTGGGAGCGCGACGACCCCACAGGCTTGACTCGCAATGGCACACTTATTACACCTGATGGCGATTTAGCAGATGATAAAGGCGATCAATGCTACGTGACAGGACGAGATGATACCCCTGTAGTTCAAGATGAGGTGAGTAATGGCTTTAATGTATTAGCATCGCCTATGATGGATTTGAGTGCGTATGAATATCCAATGCTGTCGTTCCATACTTGGTTTTATACAGAAGCTGAAGCAGGCGAAGCAGCCATAGATATAAATATTACGAATGGCGCAGACTTAGTCACCATTGCCACTATTACCGAATCTACGAGTCAGTGGGAGCGCATGGAAGTGGCATTAGCTGATTTTCTAGAGCTAAGTCCTACTATGCAGCTCAGCTTTGAAGTCTACGAAATGGCAAGCGGCCAAGTAATTACAGAAGCTGCTATTGACGGCATTTTAGTGATAGATAGCCAAGACCCTATTGAGCCACCTAGCCAAGATACCCTTGCCTTCTATCTAGAAGCAGAATGTGCAGTATTGGGCGATGCTTGGGAATTGCAGCGTCGCGATGATGCTTCCAATGCTTTATATGCCGTATTACCCTGGCAAGGCATCACGCTTCGCACACCGCCTACCGAAGATTCTACCCTCTTGCGTTTTAGTTTCGATATAGCTACGGCAGGCGAGTATGAAATTTATACCCGTACACAAGCTAATAATATTTGGCACAATTCATTTTGGGTACGTGCGGACGAGGGAACTTGGATAGACTACGAAAACATCCCAGAAACCAGCAGTTTTGAGTGGAATGCTATTCACGATAGCGCAGCCGAGGATGAAAAAGTGATCTTCAATTTTGAAGCAGGCGCACATACGCTTGACTTTGGCTTGCAAGAAGATGGTACCCGTTTGGATAAACTATTCATTGTAAGTGCCAATACAATCGAGCCAGAAGGTCTTGGTGAGGAGGTAAGCTGTTTTTCTGATTTAGGGCAGAGTGACTTGGTAGATAATACAGCAAAACAACCCACTATTCAGCTCTTCCCGAATCCTACTAGTGCTGATGTCATTTTGAATTTCCAAAGCGATGATTGGAAGACCATAGAAGTGTATTCTATCAAGGGTGCATTATTGCAACATAGTAACGTACAAAGTATGCAACATACTATTGATTTATCAGGCTATAATGCAGGCTTGTATATTCTTACTGTAATTGATGCAGCAGGCGTATGGCAAGAACAAGTGGTGAAGCAGTAGATTAAAAACAGGAAACACTCGTTCAGGCTATTGAAATTGTTGTTTTTTTGCCTTCAACATGTTCAATAGCCTGAACATTTTCAACAAAAATACTTGGCTCTACGGTGAAAAGTGTGGGTACGCTCAACTTGATTCAATCAATTTAGAG
>JAHDCQ010000570.1 GCA_020629845.1 Saprospiraceae bacterium
CGGCTTGAATAGAAATTCAAACCAAACAAGCACTAACTATCCGAGTAGTAACAAAGATTATCGCATTTCAACATTGACGCATTGCATCATTATCTAGCCTAGCTCATCCAATCTACTTTATCTTCTGGATTCCATTTCGTTGTGGTCTTTTTCACTCGTGTCCAGAAGTTGATAGAGCTTTTTCCTGTAATATCAGTTACGCCAAATTTAGACTCATTCCAGCCACCAAATGCAAAAGGCTCTCTTGGCACAGGTACACCGATGTTTACGCCTGTCATACCCGCACTTACTCTGGATGTGATGTAATTCGCTGCTTTTCCGCTTTGCGTGAATACCGAAGCTGCATTGCCATAAGCAGAACTATTTTCAATTTTTATCGCTTCGTCCACATCACTTACGCGCATAATCGACATTACAGGCCCGAATACTTCTTCTTTTGCAATTGCCATTTCAGGACGTACATAATCAATGACTGTTGGCCCAACGTAATAGCCATTTTCTTTTCCTTTTACCGTTGTGTTACGTCCATCCACCAAGACTTTCGCGCCTTGTTTTTCGGCTTCTGTAATATAGCCTTCGATGCGTTCTTTTGCTTCTTTAGAAATAACCGCGCCTAAGTTTTCACCTGGCACAATCTGACGAGCATAGTGGCAGAGTTGCTCTACAATATGATCCGATTTTCCAATCGCAATCATCGCAGATGCTGCCATACAGCGTTGTCCAGCGCAACCACTCATCGAAGCCGCAATATCCGAACCTGCCATTTGCGGATGTGCATCGGGCAGTACAATGATGTGATTTTTAGCTCCACCAAGCGCGATACATCTTTTTAGATTACTAGTCGCTCTTTTGTAAACGACTTTTGCAATTTTAGTAGAGCCTACAAAAGAAACCGCCTCAATATCAGGATGGTCACACATTGCTTCTACGACTGCTTTATCGCCATTCACGATGTTTAACACGCCTTTTGGTAGGCCTGCTTCTTCTAACAATTCTGCAATGCGCATTGCACTCAACGGCACTTTTTCGGATGGTTTGAAGACCATTGTATTTCCTAATGCCAATGCATTTGGTATCGTCCATAGCGGCACCATGTGCGGGAAATTGAAGGGCGCAATACATGCTACTACCCCTAAAGGTGCGTGCGTGGTTCTACACTCCACACCAATGCTAACTTGCTGGATTTCATCGGGTAAAATCTGAGGCAAAGAGCAAGCAAATTCACATAATTCTATTCCTTTCAGCACTTCTGCTCTGGCTTCGCTTTCTATTTTTCCGTTTTCTTGGGTTACTAATGCAGTAAGTTCATCAATGTGTTTTTCTAATAAACCTCTAAATCTAAAAAATATTTGAACACGCGTTTTTAAGGTTTCACCCGACCATGAAGCGAAGCTTTCTTTCGCCGCTTGCACGGCTGCATCTACTTGTTCGGAAGAAGAAAGTTGTACTTCTCCAATCACTTCCCCTGTCTGTGGAGAGGTGATAGGCATCGCGGTAGCTTTTGAGGAAGTTTTATTACCCTTGATATAATTGCCTATTGTTGGCATCTGCGTTTGTACCATATTAAATGAGTGAATTTTAAATTTTGAATGAGTGAATTTTAATGCTTTAATGTTACAAGGCTACAATGCGATAATGTTTTTCTATTCACACATTGTAGCATTATCGTATTACAGCATTATCACTTTGAACTGTAGTGCTTTGGATTTTTTACTTTCAGGGCATCTGCTACGGTAGGCACTTCATGGTGAATGCCGCCAGCGCGTTTGTCATTAAAGGAATCAGGAATGGCGTTTGCCTCCGTTAGTTGCGCCCAAGTTTTGTGTTTTGTGCCATCGTCTGTTCGTTCCATAGTGATGCACTCTTCGACAGGACAAACCAAAGAACAAAGATTGCAACCGACACAATTTTCATCAATAATGCTCGGAATTCTTGAACCATTCGTTGGCAAGGCAATCGCTTGATGCGCGCCATCTTCGCAGGCGGTATAGCATAAATCACAAC
>JAHDCQ010000151.1 GCA_020629845.1 Saprospiraceae bacterium
TCAATGATAAGCGATACATCGCGTTCTTTCAAGGAATACATCATGCTACGCCCTTCGCGCTTCACGCTTAAAATCCCTTTGAGGCGCATATTTTGCAAATGGTGCGAGGTGAGCGATTGTTCTGAGCCTAACATTTCGCATATTTGGGTAACGGATAGCCTCGGGTGCTGCTCCAACAAATGCACCACACCCAAACGCGTAGGGTGTGCAACAGTCTTGAGAATGTATGCAATACGTTCTAGTTTAAAGACCAATTCCTGATTGATGGCGTTTGTAGCTTCCATAATGAATTGAAGTTTTAATCCTACAACACAACAACTAAGATGTACTATGGTTGAGTGAGCGCGCAGGCAAAAGTAAGCGATTCATTGGGGCCCATTCTGAAAACAGAAAGAGCGAAGCCCCTTTATAAGGCTTCGCTCTTGATATATCTTGATAATGCTTATTTACCAACTAATATCATCTTCTTCCATTTCGGTATCCTCTTTACTCTCCTCTCCTTTATTCGCTTCCTCTTCTGCACGGCGTGCTTCGTATTCCTCATGCCTACGCGTGAACTCATCATAGTCGTAGTCAGGCATAAGCTCTGTTTTGATATGGTTGACAGTTTGCTCTAATGCCTCTATGAAACGGTTAAAATCTTCCTTGTAAAGAAAAATTTTGTGACGTTCATAACCATCGCCATTGAAACGTTTCGTACTTTCTGTTAGGGTCAAATAAAAATCCTCTCCCTTCGTTCTACGCACATCAAAGAAGTAAGTTCTTCGTTTTCCTGCGCGTACTTTTTTTGAGTATACACTCTCAAACCTATTACGCCCGTTGTCCACAACTTTCAGATTTATAATGAAAAAAAGGTTTCTACTTCCGTGCAAATGTAGAAAATAAATAAAAAATAGTTTGAAAAATATGGAACAAATTATTTTATGGCTTCTGTGACAATCCATTTTGTAGTAATTCTTGGGTAACTACTCAGGTATTAAGGGGTTTCTTACTTCTTTTGCAATGTACGAAACCCCTTTTATTTATGGGTTGATGCACTAGTTAATCATCTTCCACAATAAATCCTTCAACTCCACCAAGCCTTGCTGTGCCACAGAAGAAATAAAAATAGATGGCACACCCGCTGGTAATTCAGGCTGTAGCATTTCCTTCAATTCATCGTCCAGCATATCCGATTTGGTGATAGCTAATACGCGAGGCTTGTCCAAGAGTTCAGGATTGAACATTTCTAATTCGTGCAGCAAAATGGCATATTCTTTTCGGATGTCTTCGCTATCGCAAGGAATCATGAAGAGCAAAGTGGCGTTGCGTTCAATATGTCTTAAAAAACGATGCCCCAAGCCCTTGCCTTCGTGTGCTTTTTCGATAATACCTGGAATGTCTGCCATCACGAAAGAGCGACCATTGCGATAATTCACAATACCCAGATTGGGGACGAGGGTTGTAAAGGCATAATTAGCAATTTTGGGCTTAGCCGCTGTAATGACCGACAGTAAAGTAGATTTACCCGCATTCGGGAAGCCCACTAAACCAACATCCGCCAAGACTTTTAACTCTAAAATCTTCCAGACCATTTCCCCATCTTCACCAGGTTGTGCATAGCGTGGCGTTTGATTGGTAGGCGATTTAAAATGAGCATTGCCCAAGCCACCACGTCCGCCAGCCAGCAAAATCACTTCCTCCTCATGCTCCGTGATTTCAAACTCCACTTCTCCTGTTTCCACATCTTTAGCCACTGTACCCAAAGGTACATCTAGAATTATATCTTCACCCTCTGCGCCCGAGCTATGGTTGCCACCACCATTCCCGCCGCGCCCTGCTATCACATGCTTGCGATACTTAAGCGTGAGCAGCGTCCATACATTACGATTGCCGCGCAGAATAATGTGTCCACCGCGTCCACCGTCGCCACCATCAGGGCCGCCTTTTGCTGTCGTCTTATCTCGATGCAAATGCGCCGAGCCTGCCCCTCCTGCTCCCGAGCGGCAGCATATTTTTACATAATCTACAAAATTCTGTTGTGCCATCTGTTTTGAATAATACTATATTGTTGCTTGATGTAGGTTGTACTTAGCTCGACTTTAGCCAACAGCTAACGGCAAATGGCTAAAGTCAAGCTTAATACCAAGTTGCAAAGTAACTTGAACTAAATATAATTCGCAAAGATAACACGGAAAGATGACTATTCGTTTCGCTACACAAGAAGACTTGCCGCGCATAGTAGCAATTCTTAATCAAGCAGCACGGGCTGGCAATGCTACTGCTTTCCAAAAAGAGCTGCAAGTGGAAGAACGCTTAACCTGGTTTGCCAAGCATCATAGCGATAGCTATCCCATTTATGTATTAGAGCTAGATGATAAGGTGGTAGCTTGGGCATCCTTGAGTCCGTATCGAGGGGGACGTAAGGCACTTCGTAAGCTGGCAGAAATTAGCTATTATGTAGATTATGCCTACCATCGGCAGGGCATAGCTAAGCGATTGATAGAGCATGCGATTGCCGATTGTGAGCGTCTAGGTTTCCAACATCTTGTTGCTCTGCTGCTAGAAATTAATAGACCTAGCGTACGACTATTAGAACAATTTGGCTTTGAACAATGGGGTTTGCTACCAAATGTAGCCGAGCTAAAATCAAGTATTTGCGGACATTTGATTTGCGGGAAAAGTCTCTAAATTTATAATAAGTTGTTAATGTATCCCTTTACTTCCAAAAGCCCTTTGGCTTAAGGAGAGCCAATATCAGAATAATTGCTAATTTTGCGGCGTTTTTTAAAATTGAACTATAATGTACAAAGGGTATTGTACGTTATGAAAGGCGTTTCAATAGGTTATAAATACGAACGGGCTTATAGAGTCTTGTTACGAAAATAAAAATTCAAACCCATGATAAAGCAGTTTTTGATTGTTTGCATTGCGTTGTTCAGTACAAGTGCATTATTGGCACAAAATAAAACTACTGACCCTGTTTTATTCAAGATAGACGACACCTCTGTCAATGCCTCAGAGTTTAAGTATATCTATACAAAAACGAATGGCGATAAAGCTGATTTTTCTAAAGCTTCCTTGCAGGAATATCTTGACCTTTACACCAAATTCAAACTAAAAGTAAAGAAGGCACGGGATATGCGTTTGGATACCATCCCTGCACTACAACGCGAGCTAGAAGGCTATCGCAAGCAATTGGCAGACTCTTATCTGATGGATAGAGAGGTGACAGATAAACTAGTGCGCGAAGCTTATGACCGTAAGCAACAAGATGTGGATATTAGCCATATTTTGGTAGCGATGAAACCGAATGCACCAAAATCAGTACGCGATGTGGCACTAAAGAAAGTTCGTGCTATGCAAGGAAAATTGGAAGGTGGCGCAAAGTTTGAGGACTTAGCAAAAGAAGCGTCGGATGATACTTCATCTAGGGGAAATGGTGGACGCGTAGGCTTCATTACTGCGATATTACCGAATGGTTTTTATGAGCTAGAGAATGCCGTATATACCTTGCCCGAAAACAAAGTGTCTGATATTGTAGAGACTAACGCTGGCTTTCACTTAGTAAAGGTACACGCTCGTCGTGCAGCACGTGGTGAGATGGAAGTAGGACACATTCTAGTGCGGGTAGGTAAAGAAGAAGGTGCAGCTACCAAAGCGAAAGCAACAATTGATGAATACTACAAACGCCTACAAGATGGCGAAGACTTTGAAGCCCTAGCGAAATCCGATTCAGAAGATACTTCAAGCGCGGCAAGAGGTGGGTACTTAGGCTTTTTTGGTATTAATAAATACGAAAAAAGCTTCGAGGATGCAGCTTTTG
Source organism: Saprospiraceae bacterium (assembly GCA_020629845.1). Classification (GTDB taxonomy): domain Bacteria; phylum Bacteroidota; class Bacteroidia; order Chitinophagales; family Saprospiraceae; genus JAAUTG01. The sequence goes on from JAHDCQ010000151.1 coordinate 3,806, forward strand.
CGCTGAAAAATGATGGTGACTTCACCAAGCCTATCCAAACGCGTGTGGGCTGGCATATTATTCGTCGCATTAGCCAGCGCGAACAAGAGTCGTACAATAGCTTGAAGGGACGCATAGAGCAGCAAATTCGTCAAGATAAACGCTTTGAATTAGCGAAACGCTCTATGATTGACAATATTAAAAAGACGGCCAACTTCACCGAAACGACTTCGCCCTTAGATGGATTCAAGGACAACTTGAATGAAGATTTCCTAACCTTCAAATGGAAAGCACCTGAGACAGGTCAGCAAGACATCCTATTTGCATTCAGCAAAGACTTTAAAGCTAGCCTTGCTGACTTTGCACAATTTGCAGAATCAGAAGCACGTGAGCGCATCCGTATGGGGCGCAATAAGAAAACTGCAAAGCAAATAGCAGATGCGCTCTACGATCGTTTTGTGGATGAGCAAGCATTGAAATTCGAAGAGCAACAACTTGAGACAAAGTATCCTGATTTCAAGGCATTGATGCGCGAATACGAAGAAGGAATTTTACTATTCGAAGCCACAAAAATGCTCGTATGGGACAAAGCTTCGCAAGACACCACAGGCTTGAAAAAGTTCTTTGAGACGGTGAAAGATAAATACCAATGGGGAGAGCGAGCAGCCGTAACCGAATTTTCACTCATCAATGATGAAAAGTATAAATTAGAAGCGGTGCGTGTATTTGCTGCTGACCATAGCACAGAAGAAATATTAGCACAGTTCAATAAGAAAAAAGATATTTTAAGCATTAAAGAAAGAAGCTTCGAACGTGAACGCAATGAGCAACTCGATAAAGTGGAATGGAAAGCAGGAACGCTCACCGAATCAGTAGCGGATAAGCGTACCAAGATGACCACTTTCATGAAGATAGACAATATCTTGTCACCAAGTCCTAAGACCTTGAAGGAAGCAAGAGGCTATGTGGTGGCTGACTATCAAGACCATTTGGAAAAAGAATGGGTGAAGCAATTGCGTAGCGAATACGATGTGAAAGTGAATAAGCGCGTATTCAATAGCTTAGTGAAAAAGAAATAAATAATAATTGAAAATTGAAAATGGAGAATTGAAAATATATGAATAATTCTCCATTTTCAATTCTCCATTTTCAATTCAAATAGTGCGATTACTATATATCATCATAGCGTTAAGTTGCTGGATAGCTTGTCAGCCGCCTCCTGAAGATGGAAGCGCGGAGAATAAGCTATTGGCACAAGTCTTCAACAAAAGACTCTATGAATCTGACTTAAAAGGCATGATTCCAGAAGGCTTAGGAGAAGAGGATAGCATTATGATTATGACGGCTTTTGTGAATAAGTGGGCAAAAGAAGCCGTACTCTTGCACGAAGCCGAGCAGAACATCCCCGAAGATTGGAATATTGATGAATTAGTAAAAGATTATCGCTCCTCGCTCATTCGACACAACTACGAGCAAGCCCTCGTAGAAGAACGGCTCGCTGGCGATATTGACCCGAAAGAATTGGAGCGTTTTTATGCCCGCAATAAAGAACAATACCAACTTGAAACCCCCATTTTGCGCTGTCATTTCATTAAGTGGCCCTTAGAGGCAGAAGGGCGCAGAGAAGCCCGCGAGTGGTGGGAAAAATGTACTAAAGACAGCATCAGTTATCAAAATCTACTGGAATATTGCAACCTCTATGCCGAGGCACATGTGTTAGAAGATAGCACTTGGCACACGCTAGAAGACCTAGCTGCTGCCTTGCCCAAAGGCACACTTACGGTAGATAATATTCGTTCCAAAAAGGAATTTACACAACGCGACGACCAATACGAATACTTATTTCGTAAATTTGAGATGGTAAATAAGCGGGAAATTGCCCCCCTTTCCTATATCGAAGAACAAGCGCGTCGCTTTATCCTGAAACAACGCAAGGAACAATTAATAGAAGATACCCGAAATGAAATGTTCGACGAACAACTAAAAGCGAAAAACATCCGTCTTTATATAGATTAAATGGTGTACTGAGTTAGCATGATGTCATTTTTGATATACCGCTTACCACTATACCGATAAACCGAAAAGAATGCGTTTAGGAATTTTTGCATTGCTATTTTTGGTAGCAACACAAAGTACAGCACAAGAAGTGATTGATAAAGTGGTAGCTCTAATCGGCAGCGAAGTCGTGCTACTGTCGGATGTGGAAGACCAATATGCCCTAATGAGTGCCCAACGAGGGGGCGATGTGCCAGCAGATGCGCGTTGTGCCATTTTGGAGCAGGTAATGGCACAAAGCCTGATGGTCAATCAGGCAAAACTAGACTCTGTACTGGTAGATGACTCCGAAGTGGAGACCCAATTGAATGCGCGTATCGAACGCATTTTAGGGCTCATGAATGGAAATATGCAACAGTTCGAAGAATATTACGGACAAACCGTTGCGGAGGTAAAAGACCAATTTCGGCAAGACCTAAAAAGCCAACTCTTAGCCGACCGCATGCGACAGCAAGTAGTGAGTAGCATTAGTGTTACCCCTTCTGAAGTAAAAGACTTTTATGCCCTTATTCCACAAGATAGTTTACCTTATTTTAGCTCCGAGGTAGAATTAGGTGAAATTATTTATAAGCCTAAAGTGAACGATACAGAGCGGCAGAAAGCACTTGACCAAATCACCAACCTTCGCAATCAGGCATTGCAGGATAGCGTAGACTTTGCTATTCTAGCGGAAGTGCATTCGGATGACCCTGGTTCTGGACGACAAGGCGGCGACTTAGGTTGGACAACACGCGGAAAATTCGTACCCGAATTCGAAGCAGCAGCCTATAACCTGGAAATTAATGAAATATCTGAGCCTGTGGAATCGCAGTTCGGTTTCCATATTATTCAACTCTTAGGGCGCAGAGGAAATACCATCCACACGCGCCATATTCTAATACGTCCTGAAATTACGGATGCCGATTTGGATTTAGCTAAATTTAAACTGGATTCTATCCGTAATCTCATTGAAAGTGATTCTCTCAATTTTTCACGGGCAGTAAAATTGCACTCCGATGAAGACAGTCAGAGTTACAACAATGACGGACGCATGCAAAACCCAACGACAGGCAACACTTTCTTCGAAATCGGCGACTTAGATCCTGATATTTATTTTGCGATTGATACCCTCACGATAGGCGAAACATCGGGAGCATTCTCCTTCGCTACACCTGCTGGAGAAACCCAATATCGTGTGATACAATTACAATCGCGTAGTGAGCCGCATCGCGCCAATTTACAACAAGACTACAACCGCATACGACAAGCTGCCATTGATGCCAAGCAGACAGAATTTGTGAGTACTTGGCTAGAGGAACGTATCAATGCTACTTATATTCGAGTAGATGGTATGTTCGATGGCTGCCCAAATATGGGCAATTGGAAAGGACGTGGCGCGGCCGACGGAGGAAGGTAGACGAGGGACGGTAGCTGTGGATATTCGATAGGCTCTATTTTTCTTACACAAAAAACTAATTTTATGAGAATGTTCAAGGAACTGCGGGTTTAGCAGGATAGCATGGATTTGGTAGATTTACAAGATTACGAGGCGTGGAGAATTCGCAAAAGATTATGGACTATGCAACCAAATTCAGCGTGCCGCCGTTTCCATAGCATCGAATATTGCAGAAGGAGACGAGCGAAATAGTGTAAAAGAAAATGTGCAATTCTTCGGCATTGCCAAAGGTTCTGTAGCAGAAGTAATTACACAACTCCATATCGCCCAACGCATCGGCTATATAGAGGAAGCTACTTTAGCACGCTTCGAAAATCAAGCCGAAAAGATTAGAGCCTCCCTCAAAAATCTAATAAAAGCAAGATTGAATAAATAAAGTTGCAAAGCAACCAAAAATATCCGTCAAGGCGAAGCCGACCATCCAGTTTGCGAAGCAAGCAACCGTCGGCCGTCCAGCAAAGCGACCGTAAATATGGCTACACCAAAGACAGTTGCATTTTACACCCTGGGCTGCAAGCTCAACTATTCCGAAACATCCACCATTGGTCGGATGTTCGAGAAAGCAGGCTATTCAGAAGTAAAGTTTCAGGATGGTGCGGATATTTACGTCATTAATACCTGTTCCGTTACGGATTTTGCGGATAAAAAATGCCGAAAAATCGTGCGTCAAGCCCTACGCCATGCACCGCATGCCAATGTGGTGGTCACAGGTTGCTATGCCCAACTAAAACCTGAAGAAATTGCCAATATCGAGGGCGTAGACCTCGTGCTTGGTGCTGCAGAAAAATTCCAGATTTTAGATTATGTAGAAGAGCTATCCAAAGCACCAGGTAAAGGCATGGTGCAAGCAGGCGAAGTACAGCAGGCAAATAGCTTTGTGAATGCCTTTAGCTTTGGCGACCGCACACGCTCCTTCTTGAAAGTACAAGATGGCTGTGATTATAAATGCTCTTTTTGCACCATTCCATTAGCGCGTGGCAAAAGCCGTAGCGATACCGTAGAGAATGTGCTGAATAATGCCCGCGCAATTGCAGAGCGTGGTGTGAAAGAAATTGTACTAACAGGTGTAAATATTGGAGACTTCGGGAATGGCACGGAAGTGATTGAAGGCACAAAGCCCAAGAAAGCAGCCATGTTCATTGACCTTATCCGAGAATTAGATAAGGTAGAGGGCATTGAGCGTTTTCGTATTTCTAGCATTGAGCCAAATCTTTGTACTGATGAGATTATTGAGTTTGTAGCCAAGTCCAAGCGATTTGTGCCGCATTTTCATATGCCCTTGCAGTCAGGCAATAACAAACAGCTCAAGGAAATGCGTCGCCGCTACAAGCGCGAACTCTATGACAGCCGCGTAGCGAGAATCAAGGAACTGATGCCGCATTGTTGTATCGGAGTGGATGTAATAGTGGGTTTCCCGAATGAGACTGAAGCAGATTTTCTGGAAAGTTATCGGTTCATACAGGGCTTGAATATTTCCTATCTACATGTTTTTACCTATTCAGAACGTGCCAATACCTTAGCCGCAACAATGCCAAATATCGTCCCAATGCAAGAGCGCAGACGACGCAATGAAATGCTGACTATCCTCTCCGAAAAGAAGCGACGCTATTTCTACGAGCAGCATCTTGGCGAAACACGCTCCGTACTTTTTGAGCAGCATAAGGATAAGCAACTGCTTTCAGGCTTCACGGATAATTATGTCAAAATAGAAATGCCTTATCAGGAAGGTCTACTTAATACTATCGCGCCCGTACATTTAGATGCTATTAATGCGAGAGGTGTGGTAGCTGCTAATATCCAATAAATTTAAACCCAATTTCTAATATTGACCACATGAGAGTTCAGGAAAGCGTGTAAAGAGTTCAAACTATCTTTAACAATAAGTTTGCTTTTTGAGTTAACAATAAATTCAATGTATTTATTTTTCTGATTTATAGTGTTTTAAATATATTTTTTATAATTATAAATTATAAATCTTTGCAATGCACTCCCCCATTTTAGTCCGTAAAACTCCGTATATGAAACCTTATATTTGTAGAAGTATAAGACGCACTATTTTATATTTCACATTCATGCCAACAGCTACCTAGATGCAAACTCTTTATATAGAAACCCTATAGGAAAACAACAATGCAATCTTTAGGAAAAGCTAATTGTAAGGGCACATTATTTAGATAAAGCTATGAAAAAACGGTACACTATCCTGATAGGGTTACTTTTGTTATTTAATATTTCTTATGCGACTATCATCAATCCTCCTAGTGACCTAGGAGATATGCTCCACCAATCTGAAATAGTGGTATTTGGTACAGTGCTGAACCATATAGATGAACAAGGACATTTCAACGAATTTCGGGTCTTGCAAAGTGTAAAAGGACATTTTCAGATAGGTGATCAATTTGTGCTAGAAGAATACTCTAAATTCGTTGAAGAGGGATATATCAAGGTTGCTGGTGATATTGATTTTGAAGTGGGAAAAGACTATTTGTTATTTCTAGGCCAAGCAGGTAGTGGCAATTATAAACTCAGCTTTCTAGCCCTTTCTTCTTTTGAGGTAGGTATGCTGAATGGCAAGCAAATAGCAGCGCATAATGCTGCTTTCCGAGAACTTATTTTATTAGATACGGAAAGTCTTAACCTCAATGGACTGAAAGGAGCATATGAATTACCCTTGCTTCTGTCGCATTTAGAGGAAGTAGCCACACAATACACTCCATTTAATGAAACCCAAGCAGGCTTACAAATTACAGGCACTCAAATTCCTAGCCGTACTTATAATTCTAATAAAGGCGTAATTGATTTATCAAAAGCCCTTTGCGAGGATGGTATTCCTTGTCATTGCACCACCTTTTATGGAGGGGATACAAGTACACCCGCAGCGGGCAATCCTGAGCAAAATGATTGTACATTGACTACTCCAGGTAAATTTGTAGATAATACTTGGGAAGTTTGCGTATTTGGTGTAGACCGAGATATGGACGGCAACCTAAATGGAATGCTCGATTTAGGAGGAGACCCTAGTACTACCACAGAACTTGAAGACCTCCAAAACGCCATTACTGCTATCAATGCCATGCCAGGTATCAATATGACCTATGAAGGTATTGATGCTGTGTGTTCCACCACTTGTTCGCCCAATGGAGCAGCTTCTACGGCACAGGCCTGCAATAATACACTAAACGACCCTAACAAACTGTGGGTGTTTTTTGATGATTTGTGCGATGAATTGGTAGGTGCAGGTATTGAGCCAGGCTGCGCGGGTGTAGTGGGACTTGGGAGTTCATTTTTTACAGGTATTTGCCATCAAGATGATGTATGTGGTAATACTTGGGTTACGCTACAAATCCCCTTTTTAATCATGAACGAAAATGCAGGCTGTGTAGGTCGATATGACTATACCCGAACGATGATACATGAGCTGCTTTCCGCTATAGGACTTGGTAATATAGGCGGAACCTTCAATTTCGAAAATACCGAAATAATGGGAACAGGCTGTGCTGCTATTGATGGCACTACCGTGGATGATACCCAATGCACAGCGATAATGAATTATCGCCTTTGTGCTGCAAATGCCCCTACTGATCCCGATGCCATTCCAGGTGATATGGGCTTTGATGGAGACCTAAAATATGGTATTACAGAACTTGATAATGAATGTACGGATTGGCTCTATAACCCTACTTCAAAATCGGCTTGCAATATTTCCAATGTAATGATTACAAATGTAAATTGTGATGCAGATAGTACACTCACCTTCGACATTACATTCGATTATGAAAATATGGATGAAGACATGGATGGCATGGTAGCTTATGAAGTAAGTGTGCCTGGAGAAGCGAATCCTACATTAATACTTCCCATAACGAATACTACCATTAATTCTGGTGATGTGAATACTGGTAATGTTACCCTTACGATTACAGAAACTTTTTCTATTGTAGGTGGAATAGTTACTGTGCGTAATGCCGATGTATTTGCTTGTAGTGGTACGGATGCTCTTACTACCATTCCAGAATGTCTTGATTGTAGTTTCGTTGACAAAATACCCACTTTTACAGTAGATCCCGTATGTGCAGGCACTAATCCTGTGATAAAGATTGATGACTGTAATTATGCTTTTAACTTTAGTGACCCAAATGCAAATATTCAAGGCTGCATAGATCAAAATTCCACGTGGACGGGGACTTACACCACAACAATATGGTATTTCTACAATGGAATTCCAGGCGTAGATCCTATGGTGAATCTCATTGGTCTTGAACCAAATATTAATACACAATGCGAAGATGTTCCAATACTAGCAAGTTTATTCCCTAATACAACTTGCGATCCTATTAACTATACTATTTATGCAGAAGCTGCCCGAGTTACTTTTTGTGCGAGTTTTGTAATAACTAATGGTATCCTTGTGGTGCTTGAAACAGGAGATTTTATTTCGAGAGATGAGTCGAGTTGTAACTTTTTAGTTCCTATCGAATTTACTGTCAATCCTGTGCCTGATACTGCGCCTACTGTAAGCAATGATGGCTCTTGTAACTATAATATCATGACCAATTGCATGACGGAAACCGCCATGGCAATGCTACCAAGCAGTCCGTCTCCTGCGGGTACAGCAGATGTGCTAGTGACCAACTCGCAAGGTGGATGCGCTACTACCTTCACGGGTATAAGCTATGATGCTTGTGTGCCTGTGGAATTGGTATCTTTTCAAGGGGAGCAAATAAATGGTAAAAATCATCTAACTTGGGTAACTGCCTCTGAACAAGACAATAGCCACTTCCTAGTAGAACGTAGCGAAGATGGAGTCAAATTTGAAGCCATCGGAAAAGTGCAAGGCAGCGGAACAACATTGGTGGAACAAGGCTACGAATTTATAGATGAAGCCCCCCTTGTTAAAACGACTTACTACCGCCTGAAACAAGTAGATTTGGGAGGAACATTTGAATATTCCAATATCATTGCTATAAGCACCGATAAATCGGATTTGGGGCTTAGTGTGTACCCTTCGCCTACTGCTTCGCACTTGCAAGTGGTAGCGAATGAGGAGATTCAAAGCATTCGCATCATAGATTTTGTGGGGCGAACGCTCCAAACTTTCCACTATGAGGATATGAAGAATATAGAACTTGATGTATCCGATTTGACAATCGGAACCTATTTTCTTAGCGTACAAGCTAATGATAAAGTACAAATACAGCGTTTTGTAAAGCATTAAATTAACAGCTATTGCATATATTCCTTAGCGGAATCGTGGAAGAAAAAACGCTCCACGATTCCGCTAATTCCAATACTCGAAATCCATCTACCACTTCTATTCTACCATCTACTTGCCAAGTCACATAATCATCTAAACGTAGGATGCATCACATAACAGAAGC
>JAHDCQ010000152.1 GCA_020629845.1 Saprospiraceae bacterium
CGAATGAAATGATGTTTTTTGATTATGAATTGACGGGTTCGTACTTAGCCTATGGCGTAATAAATGGGAATGGCAAAGTAAAGCATTTTACGAAAGTACCAACGCCTGGCCCGCGCATTCCGCACGATTTGGGTATCACAGAAAACTATTCCATACTCATGGATTTACCATTGATTTATGACATCAAAGCAATGATAGCGAAGGGACGTGCCGTACCCGTATTCAAGCAAGATATGCCGAGTCGTTTTGGTATTCTTCCACGCTTTGGCGATGCTAGTGAGGTGCGCTGGTTTGAAGCAGAACCTTGCTACATTTACCACGTCATCAATGCTTGGGAAGAAGGCGACGAAATCGTGATGGACTGCTGCGTGAATCCGCATCCTACACCACAATATGACTTGCCCAAGGGAGCTTCTGCAGTGGATAAGTTGAGTGCCTATTTGTTACTCAATGCCTACTTGCATCGCTACCGTTTTAATCTAAAAACGGGTGAAACCAAAGAGTATCGTTTGGACGATGTAGAATCAGAATTTCCATTGATGAATAGTCGTTATATGGGGCGTAAATCGAACTTTGCTTACAATCAACGCTTAGAGCTATCTAGCACATTCCGCTTCGATGCGATTATGAAATACGATACAGAAAAGCAAACAGCAAGCACCCACGAATACGGCAAGTACAAATATGGTAGTGAATCGCCTTTCATTCCTAGAACAAATGCAAAATCAGAAGACGATGGTTATGTCATCAGTTTCGTGACGGATGCGCGAGAAAATACGTCCGAAGTCATCATTGTAGATGCTCAAAATATGGAGCAAGCACCTTTAGCACGTATTCAATTACCGCAGCGTGTGCCTATTGGTTTTCATGGCTGCTGGGTGAATGGGGATAGGTTGTTTGAATAGTGTAAAAAGCAAGGGGCGAGGCTGCTATTTACGTCAAATTGTAGAGGACTATTCGAAGCATTGCAGATAATGGTACATTTTGCCTGTTATTTTCAAGGACTGAACTATCGCCTCGAAAATCGCCCCTTGCACTGTCCAAAACTCATAGAGCAATACTTCTTTGTGTTTGTAATTCGAAAAAGTCTGTCTAGAATGCGATAATCCCCTCTTGTGCATGCGTAAATAGCTATTCAGGTTTATTTCTTGATTCCTTTATTAATAAATATAGACCCATTTTGAAAAATATGGTCACATCTGCATGGATGCAATTAGGTTTCAAAACAGCTTCTTAATATTTTCAGTTTTCCGACCAATGCTGTGAATTCTAATCGGGTGATTTCCTATTTTAGTGATGCAAATATAAAAAATATTTCTTTGTGTGTGCGAACACACTAAAGATTTTTCTTTTTGTGTACGAACACAATGTTTATAATGTCTAATTTTGTATGGAATGAAAAAACGAATCCGTATAAAAGATATAGCTGATAAAGCAGGCGTTTCTACAGGCACGGTAGATAGGGTATTGCATAACAGAGGTAAAGTAGCTCCCGATGTCAAAAAGCGCGTGTTAGCAGTTATGGACGAGCTTGGCTATGAACGTAATTTGATTGCTAGTGCATTGGCGTATAATAAGCAAGTGAGAATAGTTGCATTACTCCCCAACCCCACCCAAGACCCCTATTGGCAGCAGACTACTGATGGTGTACAACAAGCCATAAAAGCTGTACAGCATTATGGGCTATTGGTAGAGCCTGTCTATTTTGATGTATTTGATGCTAAGGATTTCCTAGTGCGTGCGAAGGAATTGCTCCAAACGAAACCGCAAGCCATGCTCTTTCCTCCCCTCTTTTTGGAAGCAGCAGGGTGGCTATTAGAGGCATGTGCGGCAGCAGCTATTCCAACGGTATTGATTAATACGCAACTAGAGCAAGGCAAGTCTTTGTGTTATATTGGTCAAGATTCGTACCAGAGTGGGGTGCTGGGTGCGCGCTTGCTCGATTTTGGTCTACAGCAGGGACAAACGGCTTGTATTCTAAACTTGGATTTCCAGACAGCTTCCGCACAGCATTTGCATAAAAAAGAAGCAGGTTTTCGCGACTATTTTTCAGCACATCCCCAAAAGCAAATTCAAATTATTCGACAAGATTTTGAAGGTTTTCAGGACGTGAATAAGTGCCTAGTATTTATTAAGCAATTATTAGATACCCATCCTAAACTAGCAGGTATTTTCGTGACGAACTCTAGAGCCTATAAAGTCTTAGAATGCTTAAAACAATTGCCTGAAAGAAATATAAAAATTGTTGGATTCGACCTGCTAGAAGCCAATTTGGAACATCTTCATGCTGGCGAAATTCATTTTTTAATCAATCAAAATCCTGTGGAACAAGGCTATGAAGGCGTGATGAGCTTATTCAAGCATTTGATACTAAAACAGCCCGTTGAGCCATTACAATATCTACCACTGGATATTGTAGTGAAAGAGAATGTAGATTATTATTTGCAGCGCCATGCTACTTTGGAGGTATTGGGCAAAACGCTATAAATGCAAGCCACACTCTGTTTTTGGTGAATTGTTCCAACGCCCTTCACGCCCCTTACCTGGCACCGTACAATGCGAACAGCCAATAGAATTGTAGCCCTTTCCTTTTAGTGGATGAAATGGTAAATGATGATCGCGGATGAAGGCATCTCTACCTTCGAAATCAATGTCTAGCAAGGGGTAAAATTTGGTAATATCTTCGCGCTTTTCGAAGATATTGAGCGAACTTCTGAAATCACTCTGCCATTTCATCAGACCAGATACCCAAATTTTGTACTCCTTTCTGATTTTTCGTAATGGTTCTACTTTATTATAATGACAGCAACGGTTAGGCTGTGTCTTCCACATTTCTGTTGATTTTGTGAGTTCGTGACGTTCCGTTTCCGCCTGTATACTTACTACATTTAAGTCATACAGTTGCGTGAGGTATTCTTTATAAATAAGCGTTTCTTTGAAGTGATAGCCAGTATCAATGAAATAGATAATCTGCTCTTTATTCACATCAGAAAAAACTTTTAATAAAAAGGCAGAAGTAGCTGCAAACGAAGAGGTTAACATAATATCTTCTGCATTGAAGTCTCTATACAATCGCTCTACGCGCTGATAGACACTCAACTGGCGATAATCGTCATTTAGCACATCTAAATCAAAGACTGGAAGTACTGGATTTTCCATATGTTGCTTGTGTTTTATGCCGCAATGTAGTTCTTTTGCTTAGAGCATATCGGTGAGTTGATGTACTCTTTTTTGTTTTATTACGATGTGTTGTTCTTCCAAGAACAATGCGAAACACGAGTAAGTTGACAAGGGAATATTCTTGATGTCATAGTCCCGACAGCTTTCACTTTGGCATAGAATGTAGGGTAGGTGGTAGAGGGCAGAACGCATTATTGTTCAACCCTTTCTGCCCTCTACTATATAGCTTTTACAAAACTAAGTAGTGAGACAAAAATAACATGACAACTAATTGGATACTATTTTTTTCTGAATTGAGGCGTAAAAAGTTGAGTTATGCCTTTGCATAGTGATGGTTTTTGCAACGAAAAGTCAGGAAAAAAGAGTTTCTAAGAAGTTGTTAGATTATTTTTGTCTCACTACTTACTCATTCAACCTCTTATAATCTTCATCCGTAAAGTCAAGCATTCTGCGTTTTTCAGCACGGCTACCGCCTTTTTTACCTCTTAAATTTGCCAGTTTCATAGACATCAAATCGTATGAAGCTCTAGTATTACCACGTTTGTAATTGGACGCTCTACTAATACCTATGCCGCCTGCTTCTGCAAAAGCATCTTGGTCTGCACCGAGGTAAATGAATTCCCATTCGTATTTTTCGGTCTGATGCTCAATGCGTTCTTTGATTTGCGCTCTAGTAAATTCTCTTGAGCTATTCTCCAAACCATCCGTAATAATGACAAATATCACATTTTCAGGTCGTTCATGCTCTGGCATAGCGGCGTAACGATTGCCTGTATTGTCAATTACCGTACCTAGGGCATCTAGGAGTGCTGTTCCTCCACTTGGACGGTAGTTGCGTGTTGTCAATTCGGGTACATTAGCAAGCGTTGTTGCCTCAAATATGGGGCGAAGCTGCGTATTAAATTGGTACAGATTGACGGTGCATGCACCTTCCGTTTTGCGCTGCTCTCGAATGAAATTATTAAAACCACCCAGCGTATCGCTCACTAAATTGCCCATCGAACCTGAAGCATCTAATATGAAAGTAATATCGGTATAATCTTTTCTCATAGTTGTAATCCATATTTGGTGATAGAATTGCGTATTTTTTACGCTTAACTATAAGAATACACCCCCTATCCTGAAAAAGTTCCATCTATACTGTATGAAACATTTCTGAAAAAATTCCCTTTGCAAAAATTGTGGTAGAAAAAATGTCACACTTCGCCCATTCTAGACTTATATGATTGTACTCGTTAAAAAATAACCCAGAAAAACCATTTTTCAAGAATATTACAATTATATATCATGGCAGGATTTACACCACTTATTTATGTTGCATTTTGGGCTTTCATACTATTTATTTTAAATAAAATACCATCTCGATTTTTAGATAGCGCGGTGAAACGAGATAATGCCTTGACAGGACTCCATTGCCTCATTGTACCAGTACTACTTATTATTTATTATTTGCAACCTGGCTATGGATTGAGCTATGAATCTACACTTGATCCTCCCTTAGTACATCTAGCATCCATGTCCATCGGGTTTTTCATTGTTTCGATTTTCAATATGTTTCAGGTATATGAAAAACCAGATAAAGCTTTCATCATGCACCACATCACAGTGGGTTCTGCACTACTTATATCCATTTGCTTTTTTACGGATGCACCAGCGATATATGGCATGGTACTGATTACGCAGTTTACGGGCGTTTCTTATCATTCCTATGTGATATGTCGAAAGACAGAGGGAGTACCTGCTTACTGGACGAATCTTATTTTTCACATCAATTTTTATTCTTGGATTTTTTTCCGCTTTGTGTTATACGGTTCGTTTATGGTACTGGCTGCCTATTACGAATGGACACAACCTAGACTGAGCACCTTAGAATTTATTGGCGCAGCTACTTTCTTATTATCCACCTTCTGCTTTCACATTTTCTGGCTTCGATTGGCTATACGTGCTAAGCGAAACCTACAAAAGCAAAATCAAGCACTTAGCCTAGCTAACTCAGCAGTATAGTGGTAAATACTCAATGAGTGAATGAAAGAATAGTGAATGAGTGAATGAAGCTTAATAATTATAGATTCCATTTGTTCATTCACTCATTGAGTACTGATGTATAGTGCTATAAAGCTTGTTCAATAATGGTAATTCTATTACTTCAGCCAAGCCTGTAGCTGCTTCATAAAATCAGCTTTGATTCCCTCATCCATATAAGCAACCCGTGCGTCGCCATGGTGCTTGCCTGCTAGAATATATTTTTTAGACTTCTTATTATTTCCCAACTCGGCTTGCGCGGCAGTATAAGGGTCTAGTTCGCCATAAATAAAAAGCATTTCTGAAGCACCAGATTTGAGCCATTTATTCACCTGCTTATTCAAGGAGCCATCAAATTGTAAGTTTTCACCTTCGAACCATACTGCTGAAGGTTCGCCTTTCCAGAAGTCTAGATATTTTTTCAAGGGTTTCGTCTCGTAGCCATAATAGCCATATTGCGTACCTGCTTGATAGAAGTGTGGCGCGTAGTAGCGAATGGCTTCATCATTCACAAACTCAAATAAGCCACTTGCAAGTAGATAGTCAAATAATTCCTCGTCGCTTACATTTTCCGCAGGAATACCATCGCATTTTGGCGTAAATTGCCAAAATGAAAAAGGTAACTCTAGTACCGCAATCTCAAAAGCCGCCTCCAAGCCACCTATGATTTCAAAGGTTGAGCCTTTACCCTTGGCATAGTATTTCAGGAGTGGTAAAAGCTCATCCTTCGCCTGTAGTACGCGTTTCTGGTAGTCATACATATCATTACGACAGTCACTTGCACCTACACTGTTCAGGAATGTATAGAAGCGTTTATCTTTCAAATCATTCTCGAAAGGTGCGACATAAGCTACCGAGGCATCCATATCATCGGGATAGTAGTAGCGGTAGTAAGTGGTCGTTTCGCCACCTTTGCTAATGCCTGTATTCACCCATTTGCCTGTGTACATATCATCTAGAATGGTCTTCACTCGATGTAGGTCGGCAGTAAGTTGGTCTACATTTAGGTATTGCCAATTGTCAATATCAGGTTTAGAGTTGCCGAAATAGCGGTGTTCCACACTTACATAATTCGCATCCAATAGCTCACACAATTCCGAAGGTCGCTTTTCTAAGGTGTAGCCATTGGTGTTGAAAACAGTAGGTTTATCAAAGCCGCGATGTACCAGCAAAACGGTCTGATAGAAATGTCCTTTTTCGACATTTTTATGATCAATAGGTTGCTTGATGCGAAGCGTATAGGTAGGAAAATCTTGTATAGCTTTCGTCTTTTCAAACTTGGTGTACGCAAGGTCATAGAGTTTATCTTCGAGTTCGTTAGTTTGCGTGAAACCTACTATGGCAACACTCCAAGATAGTATACAGCTTAGAACTAATCGTTTCATATATGTTTTTAATTTTAGGGAACAGGCAAAAAATAATCTACCCATTCTGACTTGTTCTTTTTCACGCTAAAAGCACTTAAAAAATGAACCGTAGCCCTGCTATGCTTAATTTTTTAAGCACTTTTAGTGTAAAAAATTACGTCGCCATAACGGATAGCTTATTTCTTGCCTGCTCCCTTATCAAGATAAAAATCTAAACTCGAACTAAAATTATTGCAATTTACGGAAATCTATCTACTCCAACGCGCTCTTTTGCCACGGCAATCAAAATGAATCATCTGACGGCTAAAAAAATCACTTTCACTTTTGTATGTTCCAATGCCTCCTTTGTGGCCAATGATTTTTGGTTCTCAGACAAATCCCGTGACGAAGCCGAAGAAAAAGAAAGCACAACACTACTTTTCGGGCGTTTTTGTGCTTTCTTTTTCTTCGTCCACGGAATTTGTCTGAGAACGTGATTTTTTTATCCAATATCCGATAGACAATATCCACATCGCTGGCATTCATTTTGCCATCTTTGTTCACGTCCAATACTATAATATCAATTGCCACTCCATCTAAATGCTTACTTTTAGATGCTGCTCCGCTTAGTTGGCTAAGTACCCAGTTATCCCACTGCCAACGTCGTCCGCTTATCACGAATATATTAGTCGCATAGCCTTCTGCGCGAAGTTGATGTTTTAGCTCCTTGTAATAGGCCTTAGCTTGGGCGCTTACACCAATCAAAGAGTTGGTGTAGAGCCAAATTAGTACCATTAGAGCCAAAACCAAGCCGCTATACTTATACATTTTGGTCATTATTTTCGCATATTTGTACTATATTTTATATGAAAAGTGCAATTTATGTGACAATTTTTCGTGTTTATACTCTAAATCAAGAAACTTTACTGTTCTTTTTGTGGTATAAGCACTTTTGTAACTATATTTGCTTTATAATAAAAAGGTATAGTAAGAAAAAGGCGTGTAACTCTTTAAGCTATTAGACAGCAATGCCGTGGAAGATTTATCAGACCATAAGCCAAATTAGTTTTGTAAAGCCGTCTTTCCAAGTGCATACTTTTCTAGTATCTTAGAAGGAACGCCCGTCTTGATGTATTACTTTTTAGTCTAAGTTAGTTATCTGACAATCATTGATGATGAATCAGGTCTATTTTTTATAAAAAATTAACCCTTACACTATTTCATTTTGTAAAAAATAGACTTGACCACAAAGTTGTCAATGAGCGGTTAAGTTTTATTTATTGTCATTCAAAAATGTGTAGCACCAAAGCATCAATAGTATTTCTAAATCAAAGTTTGTCATCGTGTTATTAGAACAAATTAAAGAACCGACCCTACTACTAGACAAAGCCAAGGTGCTTCGCAATATCGAAAGAATGGCGAAGAAAGCGGAGGAGAGCAATGTAGTGCTCCGCCCACATTTCAAAACGCATCAATCACATGAGATCGGACGCTGGTTTCGGGACTATGGTGTGAAATCAATTACAGTATCTTCCTTACGCATGGCGGAGTATTTCGCTGAAGATGGGTGGGATGATATTCTAGTTGCTTTTCCTGTCAATGTACTAGAAATAGACCGATTGAATGCGCTTGCCGCGCGTGTTAAACTCACTATTTTAGTGGAGTCACGCGAGGTGATGGAAAAATTGGATGCAGAATTGACTACTGCCGTAGACTTCTACATTAACATTGACATCGGCTATGGCCGAACAGGTATTATGGTCACCGACTTGGATGCTATTGATAGCATCCTAGACGTAAGTGATGTGAGTAAAACGCTCAACTTTATAGGGTTTTACACACATGCTGGCAATACCTATAAATGTAAGAAGAAGAAGCCTGTGACGGACATTTTCAAGCTCTACGAGCATGGAATGGTACGTCTGAAAGAGCAGTATACGATGGATTATCCAGAGATTAAACTCTCTTATGGAGATACCCCTTCTTGTAGTATCTTGAAGGATTTCTCCAATTTTGATGAAATCCATCCAGGCAATTTTGTATTCTATGATATGCAGCAAAAGCACATTAGTGCTTGCTCCATAGATTCTATCGCCGTCGCAATGGCTTGTCCGATAGTGGCAAAACATGAACGCCGGAGCGAAGTGGTAATTTATGGTGGTGGTGTCCATTTTTCGACGGAACGTGCACGCCGCCCTGAAAATGTAGACTACTTTGGCTTGATAGTGGCATTTAAGAAAGAGAAATGGCACGTCAATGAAATGGGAAGTTTCATTCGAGCGGTTTCGCAAGAGCATGGCGTTATCAAAGCAAGTGAGGAATTGATGAAAAAGGCTAGTGTAGGAGATATATTAGTCATATTACCTATTCATGCTTGCATGACGGCGGATGCTATGCCACATTACCTGACTACTGAAGGTGAAATCATCGAAAAGTGGGATGGTAAATAGGGATTATGGATATGACATATCGTAATGATATGTCATATCTGTTTTAAGGGAATCGGCAAGAAATAAGCTACCCATAATTTGAGTTCGTTATTTTTTCAAGCAAGAAGGCGCGAAGAAGGCGCATAGCTAGTTCTGTAACTGATGAGTAACGACCTTGCTTGGAAAAAGAACAAGTCAAATGGGTAGGTTATTTTTTGCCGATTCCCTAAAACAACTGCTGAAAAAATCTAGCCTCTAAGAAGAAACATCACGACATAAGAGTTTCTTCGTTCCTTAGTCTACTTCTTTACTCCACCACATAGCCCATCTGAATATTACTGCGTTCATAAGGCGATTCATAGCCCTGAATTTCTTGAAAACCAAGCTTTCGATATAAATTGATGGCAGGCGCAAGGATTGTATTGCTCTCTAGATAGACTTTTTTCGCGCCCAATGTTTTTGCGTGTGCTAATACGGCTTTAGCGAGTCGTTTGCCAATGCCTTTGCCTTGCACTTTTGGCGAGACTGCCATTTTTGCTAACTCATAATCATAATTCGGATCATCCATTTTGATGAGCGCACACACGCCTACTGCTTCGCCTTCGAGTGTAGCGACCAATATTGCCCCACCTTTATCTATAATATAACTCTCAGGATGGTCAAGCGATTTATAATCCGCTTCCTCCATTTTGAAGTATTGGCGTATCCAAGCTTCGTTGAGTGCTTTAAAAGCGTGGCGATATTCAGGGGTGTAGTGTATGATTTGGATGTTTGTCTCTGTCATAATATCACTATTAAGCGAAATTGCGGTTCTTCCAATCCCGCTGTATTCTGATAAGTATCTTCTAATTGGATATGAACATCTATGGACTGTACAGGAATTTGCAGCAAAATACGCTACATAAAACCTACACAAACCGTTTCTCAAAAGCATAGCGTTTGGAATAGAAATTATAGAAAAATACAATAGCAGTCACTACTATTTTTAATATCAATGTTTGTTCACTTAAAAAATCAATCTTTCCTAATAGATAAATCAATAAGGTAGAAAGTGCCATGCCTCCAAAAGATAAGGCCATAGATAGTAGAAAAACACTAGAAAGCTTCCGATTGAGGTCAAAGATAAACTGTTTTTGAAGCAAAAAATTAAGCAACATGCCGCAGGTATAAGCGATAGGCTGTGCTACTACTGCTTGCGCACTAAACTGTTTAACCAATAAAAAAAATACACCAAAATCCAGGCCTGTAGCTACCAAAGAGGTGGTAGCATATTTCATTTTCATTAGGAGGAGTTCGATGAGTTTTGAATAGTTTATTTTCATACAAAAAAATAAGGCATGGAAAATTTTCATTCCCATGCCTGTATTAAGGAACGTGTATTAAATAAGTTCATACACATTCCTAACTATATTTTTTCAACTTTACTAGGCAGCTACTAATTCTTCTTGTTCTACGACTGTTTTTTGCTCTACGACTTGTGCTTCTCGACTTGGCTTCATTTTTGATAAGAAAAATTCCACCTGATTAATAAAGTAATGCAGCGCACTATGACCACTCATATCTACCATAAAATCGAAGGTATCTTTCGTGAGTGAAAATGGCCCGACTTTCAATCGTGCATCCGTAAGCGCGGTAATGTACTCAAAGAGCGGTGTAGACTTTGGATGCATAACGAATAGCACATCAAAAGTTTGTGTCATGAAATTTTCCACCGTATTGCTAGATGGAATGTGAAGGAAATTGACTTCTGCCTTTGAAAAATAAGGAAATGGCAAAGCAATTTCTTTAGATTTATCATTCACATAAGCCAACAGACGCACCTGCTTGCCTTTTGAGCGAAGTTGCTCCACAAATTTAGTAGTTGCTTCTATATGTTCTATACTGGTAGCATCGAATAAGATGCCTACCCATTTAGATTGTTCTAAACTTAATGGGGGTTTTCTTAATGGTTTGGGTTGTTTTTTTAATGCTCTTTTGTTCAAAAAGCGTTGAATTTCACTTAACATTTTAAATCGATTGTAAGGAACGGTGAAATATTAAATTGACTATTTTTCATTTTTAGCAAAATCAAAACCACTTGTAAACAGTGTGATTTTGATAAAATAGAAAATCTAAAAAGTCAATTTACTATTGAACTCATCCTAATAGTTTTCTCAATGATTTTAATTCTCTCGGCTTTGTTTCTACTTTCATTAAATTCCCTCTAGAACTCACGTAAAGTTTTAGCTTTCAAAGCTTAAGGAGTGGATTCTTTAAAACCACAGACTTGTTGTACTTGTAATCGGAACTAATCTACTTGTTCTGCTAAAGTTAGTTGTTGCATGTCAAAGTGTCCGATGCGACGATATTTATCAATGCGAGCTGCAATCAGCTCTTCGGTTGATAATTCTCGCAATTCAATCAACACTTTTTTGATGTGTCTTCGTAAAGCTCTAGCCATCACTTCGGGCGCGGTATGTGCGCCACCAAGTGGTTCTCGTATAATGCCATCAATGATGCCAAAGCCGTGCATGTCATCAGCAGTAAGTTTCAATGCTTCAGCGGCTTGTTCCTTATAATCCCAGCTACGCCATAGGATAGAGGAGCAAGACTCTGGCGAAATAACGGAATACCAAGTGTTTTCCATCATATATACACGGTCGCCTAGCCCAATGCCAATAGCACCACCCGAAGCTCCTTCCCCAATCACTATGCAGATAATCGGCACAGTAAGTTGTGCCATCTCAAAGAGATTGCGCGCTATCGCTTCGGCTTGGCCACGTTCTTCGGCCTCAATACCAGGATATGCACCTGGCGTGTCTATCAATGTAATAACTGGAAAATTGTGTCGTTCGGCGAGTTTCATAAGACGGAGTGCCTTACGGTAGCCTTCTGGGTTTGCCATACCAAAATTGCGATATTGTCGCATTTTAGTATTGACTCCTTTCTGATGCCCTATAATGATGGCTGTATCGCCATCCAAGCTACCAATACCCCCGACGATTGCTTTATCGTCCGCAAAATAGCGATCCCCGTGCAATTCTACAAATTTACTACACATTTGCCTTATATAGTACAAGGTGTAGGGTCGCTCTGGATGCCTCGACAACTGGACTTTTTGCCAGCCGTTGAGGTTACTATATATACGTTTCCGCTCTTGCTTAATACGGGCCTCCAAATCACGGATGTTTGTCGAAACATCAATTACTCCCTCTTCTCCTACTTGCTTTATTTTATCAAGCTGTTCGTACAAGCTTTCTAGCGGCTTCTCAAATTCTAAGAAGACCATACTTTAGTTCCACGTTTGTTTGATAAACCTTCTTATTTTTTATTTAAAGTAAGTGATTCACCAAGCTCTGTTTTTGACTGCTAGTTGTCAATTACTAGGTCTAATTTACCATTCATCCTCGCAAAAGATACATTTACCAATAATGAGGCTTTTTTATGTATCTTTTATTTTTTTAATACGTTAGACAATGCTAATCTAAGAGGAATTTTGCAGACTTGAAATTTTTTTTAGATTTTTTCTGTTAAGTGCTTTGAAAAACGAAATTTTGGTCTAAATTTGCAGTCCTCTTATGAGGGATTTCAAATAAGATGAAATCTAAGGTCTGGTAGTTCAGCTGGTTAGAATACCTGCCTGTCACGCAGGGGGTCGCGGGTTCGAGTCCCGTCCAGACCGCATA
>JAHDCQ010000153.1 GCA_020629845.1 Saprospiraceae bacterium
GAGAATTACAAGCATTTTTTATTTTCTCCTTAGTCGTTTTGGAAATATCTTGTCGTTCTTCCCTGCTGACGGCAGGCGGGTCTGTTCTACTAAATAGTTATTTTTAAAGATAACCCTCGTCGTCTTATGAAAATAAAAAATTTAGCGTCCCATATTCCCAGCAAGTATAAAATACTTTTAGCCCACCAATTCATTGGTGGGAGATGGAAAATCGTGGGACGCTTATTTTATCTTCATAAAATGATTCAATTTAGATGCTGATAGGCACTCAGCATCTAATCCCTTAAGTTACCAACAAGCACTTTAAAGATGTCTGCTAATACGAAAATGCTACCATTCTCGTATTTTAATGTTTTTAAACGCCACCAAATCGCCATGATCTTGAAGTAGAATGTGTCCAGTAGGGACTTGTCCAAAGCCTTTGATGTCTTTGTACTTGCTATGCGCAAGTAAGGCAGAAAACACCTGCGAGAAGCGGTCATATTCTACGATTTTGATGTCATTGAGCCAATGTTCTACCTGCCCAGCTTTCACTACAATACGAGCGCGATTGAATTGGCTAATATTGAATCGCTTATCGCTGCGGTTAGCTTCGCTTAAGTTGGTGGGGGGAATGAGGTCGTATAATGCACCGACGGTACGATTGTTGCGTACGCCTTGTTTCGCATCAGGATGTAGGACATCATCTAAAATCTGAAACTCTAAGCCAATTGCAGAATCTTTGCCTTGTATGCTAGAGTGTACAAAATATTTAATTCCACTATTCGCTGCTTTGGAGACTTTAAAATCAACACTCAATTCAAAATTATCGAACTGCTCTCTAGTCATAATATTGCCGCCTTTGCCCCCTGCTTCCACAGCGAGTACACCATCTTCCATACGCCAGCCTGCATTCGGGAAATCATTGGACATATTGCTGCGCCAGCCCTCGGTGGTTTTGCCGTCCCAAAGCAGTCGCCAGCCTGTACGGATTTCATGTGGCGTGAGCTGATTATCTAAATAGCTGATTTCTACTACATCCCCTGTGGTTAAGCGATGGGCTTGTAGGTTTTCCGTCAGGATACGCATATTTCGCCATTTTACTTCTTTGCCTGCGGCTTCTTGTGGTGCTATACTATGGACTTGAAAAGCAATAAAGCCTTCTGCTGATTTAGCATCTACTAAGTTAGCACATGGCACTCCATTCACCCAGGTTCTGATACTATTCCCAATGGCTTCGATGCGGTAGGCGTTCCAAGTACCATTTTTGAAGGCAGCTTGTCCTTTCGGATTGCGCGAGAGCGGATACAACCAACCGCGTCGGGCTTCATCGTAGATGCCGCCTGCCCACTTCCGTTCGCTGGTTTCTATTTCTGCTTGATAGCCATAGACACGCCCCGTTTCTTCCTGTGTTGCGGAGCGAAATTGTACGCCTGAATTCATACCAAACTCAAGCAATACTTCAAACTCTAGAATGAAATCACCGTATTTTTCCTTAGTAGCCAAAAAGCTATTGGGCGTATTATGCTTGGTAGTGCCTGTTAAAACGCCATTTTCAAGCGTGTACGTGGCAGTACCATTCAATTGTTGGAACTCCTTGAGTTGAGCATGCTCAAATAGTGGCTTCCAATCTTGTGCAGTTAAGACAATGCTGCTCCATAGTAAGAGTAGTGTAGTGATATGTTTAGCTATATGCATAATGTTTAGATTAACTTGGCACTACAGTAAAAAGTGTGGATACGTGATTTTCAGCCCACCGTTTCAACGGTGGGGCGGCTTAGTAACAAGCTCTAAACTGTCTCCCACCGATAAATCGGTGGGCTGAAAATACCTCAAAAAGGTAACCCATACTTTTTACCGTAGTGCCGATTTACTAGACTTTGGACACAATCGTCCAAAGTCTAGTTAAGTTCAAGCAAAGCATTCAATTCCTCTTCCGTAAATAAATCCTCACGGTCTTTTGTCGATTCGCGCAGGGCAGCTACTTCCTCTTCTGTTACTTTCATACCAGAGAAGCCAACCAAACTAAAGGAGTTTCGCAGAAAGGTTAATATATCTGCAATGTCTTTATCGCTTAAGTCAGGATTGTTTTTGATCCCAGGCATCATCGCATTCATTTCATAGCGTTTGCCATTAACCGTCACAGGGCCTTTTAAGCCATGCAAGGTGAGCAAAATTAAACGTTCTTTTGAACCCGCTACATAATCCGAATTGAGCAAAGGCGGCGCGAGATTGTCTTTACCTTTTCCATCCCAAGCATGACAAGCCGCACAATGCACACTATACAAATCAAAGCCTGCCGTACGGTCATCCTTGAAGAAGGCAGTAGGTAATTGCGGTGCTTTTAGTTCTGCTGCTGCTTTATTAGCGAGTACGACTTGTAGGAAATTTTGCAAACTATCTACACCTTCTAATGGCTGTATTTCAGATAAAAAAGCGGCTTCCTTTCCAGCAATGCCACTAATAATAGCTTCGCAGAGAATAGGATTATTGCCATATTGCTGTGCTAAGTTTAGTAATAATGCCTTTGCTTTCAGACTTTGCATTTGCCCTAAACGAACGGCTAATTGACCATTGATTTGAGGCTTATTTAAAGCTCTTATTTTTTCAAAATATGCCAATTGTTCCGCTTCCTGTTCAGGGAAAAAAGCAGAAAAACGAATGAGTGTTTCGTGTACTACGGGTGCAGTAGCCTTAGCACTCACTTTTTGCCAAAAATCCTTATCTAATACGCCCAAACCTTCCAAAGTCCATAGAGCATGCAGTTGGGCATATGGATTATCGCTTTGCAAAACAATGGCTTCAATAGCGACTTTTGCATCGGTAGCTTGCTGAAAGACGAGCTGTTGCTGGGCAAATTTTCGCTCATAAGCTGCTTCAGAAGCTAATAATTTAACTAAGTCGCTTTGACTCCGCCCAGCTAAAGCAGGCATTTGTATAGTCTCATTTGCTTTTGTTGCTACGCGATAAATACGCCCTCCATTTTGAATGGTATCCAGTCCTCTTTCTATTATTTTTTCCCGCAAATAACTGGTCATATACGCCCGATGCTGAATAATGCCTTTTCGCAAATCCAAGATATAGAGCGAACCGTCAGGCGCGTTATAAAGATTGATAGGACGGAAAGTTTCTTCTTTAGAAACCAGAAATTCCGTATTTTCATAAACGGCTTTAGCTACTTTTTCGCCAGCATTTTCTTCTATCCTATAGCGTTTGATTAAGTTCGCTTCGGGCGCGCACACAAAGGCATTATTGTAAAAATCTTCGCCCAATAAATCGCCTGTATAAATCAATGGACTACAAGCCGAAGTGTAGTTTTTTATTTTCTCCGCTTCATCCAATACGCCTTCACTATAGCCTCGATTTACTGCTGTTGCTTGATAGGCATATATGCGGTTGTTGGTGGCAATGGATTGGCTATAGCTGTACTTTAGTTGCTGATAGGGATTTTGAATAAACTGATTCGGCATGGAATAATCCGTAGCAATGGCTAGGCTATTATTGTTATAGTACAGTCGCCCATCCAAATCTGAGGAAATACCCCATTGTCCTCGAAAAGAAGTCGCTTCGCGTAGCCATTCGCCATTTTGATAGCGATAACGCGCTCTTAGGTTGGCACTATATATCCAATTGTCAATATTATAGAATAAGTTATTCGGCTGATGCTCAATATTGCCGCCTACCACATAAAGCGAGTCGACTAGCACCGACGATTTCACCGAAGTACCGTCCAAATCTGCCCAATACAAACTTGTGCCATTGGAATACAACAAGCCATTGTAGGTATGCAGCAAAGTACGCGGTGCCACCAGTCCATCCATCACCACTTTTCGTTTATCCATCACGCCATCTTGGTTGGTGTCGGTCAATACTACAATTCTACCATCGGGTTCTAACTCATCCGAACCATCGAGGTCACGCATATAGCCTGGGAGTTCTACTGCCCAAATACGTCCTTTGGGGTCAAAACTTATTGCCATAGGTGCATCTAGCAATGGTTCGGCTGCAATGGCTTGTATTACATAATCGGAGGAGAGTATAAATTCATCTGTAGTAACATCAAAAGCGGGTTCAGAAGCATTAGTACGACAGGCTTCTAACGCAAATAGTAAGCAACAAATAGCGAGGGTGTAGCAAATCTTTTTCATGGCATGAAGATAGGAAATCATGTTCAAAAAAGGGAGTGATAAAAGCAAAGGCATTCAAGGAAGTACGCTCCCTCAGGACAAGCGTAGATAGCTTGTTGATATAATATTGGAAAATTGCGCTACACTACCTATCTTTCGCACAACTATTTGACAATGGAAAGCTGATTTACCCGATTTTTTCTAAACATACATTTCTGCTTGTATAACTGCCGCTATTCGTTATAGCCCACTTACTACTATGTGGCACTTAAGGCATCACTAGGTAAGGATACAATATTTACTCATTTTAATACACCGCTATGCGCTACCTAAACTTAACGAGTTTACTACTTGTAGTATTCATCAATGGACTTTTTGCACAAACTACCCTCAACGAAATCAATACTGCATCCTACAATAATTATAAGGACACCTATAATTATACCTATTGGGATGAAAACTGGCGAACACCAAGTGTAGATCGAACTTTTAGCAATCAAACAGACAGCTATGCTTTCAATATTGATTATACCAATTTGGGTATCAATAGCCTTTTAATTGATGAAAGTCCAGCAACTAAAAAGGAGGCGTTCAATGCCTTAAACAGCAGCACATTTGCGAATATGTATGCTGGAAATATAGATTACAGCATCCTACAAAATGGAGTGCCTGTTTATACTAAAAGCAGCACTCCTAGCTCTCCAGGAATTAGAGATAGCCAACTGGCAGAATATGGGGTGTGGTTCAATAAGCGATTTGTTGATACTAATTTCACGCCTGCTGCTCCCACAGAACCCTACTTCACGGGTGTAGAATTTGCAACTTGGCACAATCGTATCAAACTCACCTTCCATGTGCGGCCGACCACCAATATTGTGAATGCGAACCTTCAATTTGCGGTAGATATGCCCACGCAATATTCCACGATTCTGAATGCAGGGAATGTTTATGGATTTGCCTTGCCTTCTGATAAGGGCTTTGCGGTAAAAGCAGGCGCGTCGGCAGCCATATTTAATGTGGTTGGGAATCGGATTATCGTCTTGTCGCCTTTTCAAACCCTACTAGCAGGGCAGTCGTATGAGGTAAGTATATTGCTGCACGCGCTTCCTGAAAACTTAGCAGCCGACTATGCCACCGCTTTTGATGAAGAAGCGGCAATCAATATCACAGGTACACAGACCTCACCGAATGCGGATAATATCACCGATGATGTCACTTACGATAGCGATCAGGGTTTGCATTATATTGATGTTCCAAGAGTGAATATGGGCTATTTCAATTGTGCATTAGCCGATGAGCAACAAAGCATTGACTTTTCATTACAGAATAGCTCTAGTGATGAAAAGCGGGTTCGCTTATGTTTCAGAAGAATTCCGAATGTCAATGTAACAGGCTTCAATTCATTGATTTGTAATGCCAATGGTGATCCTGCTGGACTGCCTTTACAAGTTTCCAAGAACTGGCATAATAGCCCTGTTCAATTGTTTTCAGGAAGTTGGATTCGAGAATATACCGAAGTGCTAGTACCAGCCAATACAACTTTGAATTTTACCTATAAAAGTACAGGGGCAAAGTGGGGCGAGACCTATTCTGCCTCTTCGCATCAGCTTTCTGTAGTGGGTTCTGGAATACCTAGAGGGGGTTGGTTGGAAGCGGCTTTGGGTACTTTCGGAGAAACGATTACTCACTCCCCCGATTATATGTTTGGCAATACCAATGGTGCGGATATACGCCCTTTTTTAGTGACCAATGGAGCTTATGGCGGCGACTCGCAACAATGCGGCTGGACGGGCAATGTGGGTGGTACGGATATGTGGGTGTATGAGAATGATACAGATACTCGAATTTATCAATCCGAAATAAAAACCGATTTCAAGAAGTATTCACCCAATCTGACAGAAACGACCATTGGAACAGTCTCGTCGGATAGAAAATTTAAATGGGACTATACCTTTTACCTGAATCGTTCGGATGACTTTACGCGCATCTATTATAAAGTCAATATCGAAGCCTTGCAAGATGCGAGTTTCAATCGCTTTGATATTTTCCAGCTAGGTGGCGACAATTACAATGTCCATAATACGCAAAGTGTCGTGTATGGCAATGACGCAGGAATGCAAGGCGCATTTTCACCTACTAATGATGGTTCTAACGATTACACGACTTCTGAAATCGCGCTTACGGGTAGCAATCCCTGGCTGTGGGCAGGCGACGGTTTGTATTTCAATGGCGCGAGTTTGTACTTAGGCAGTGGTGGCATTGATATTGACACCAATAACGGCATGATTATCCGAGACTATAAAGCCACCTTCGATGGCGTAGCCGATAATACACCTTATGTAAGAGAGCGTTCGTCTTCGACAGGATTTTCAGCGACACATGGCAATAACCCAACGTCTTATTGCTTGGTCACGCCACCAAGTGTGAATGCCTTCAAAGCGGGCGATAAGATAGAATTGTTGGTAGAAATGGTGGTCTTACCTAAACAAGCGGTGGATTATTATGGGCCAAATGCTAATTTCTTGAACGCACTCACTACCTATGGCAATTCCTATGAACTGCTATATAGAGAATCTTTAGGCAATCAGATTATTGCATCATCACCAACCAATACGGTTCATACTAGCTACCCCTTGACCGTAGAAACGATTAACAATACAGGGGTAGTCAATATAACAGGCGGAAGAGGCTATGTGCCTTTGGTCTTTTCAGGCTTGACCTCTATCACTGATCCTGTACTTTGGATGGCAGAAGATAATTGTTGGGAATTGGTAGATCAATCGGTACATGGAAAGGATTTTTGGCAAGCAGAATTTGATGTGGAAAGTTGTACTTACAATTTGATTTATAATGTCAATCAAGACCGCGCCAATGACGCGACCGCAGAAACTTGCTATTATTTAGGCGACACACCTCCCGATATGAATCTTGTCATACAAACACAGGTAGTGGGTGAATCCTGGAGTCTGAACTCATGTGTAGATGCTCAAGTAGGTACAGAAAATGTGCGGCTTGCACCACAAATCACAGAATTTGGGGTCACTTCGGTAGCAACAAACGCCAACTATGTGTGGGAAGGCCCGAATGGATTTTCGCAGGCAAGCAGAGTGGTGGATATTTACCCTGTGGAGGCAGATGATTTGGGAGCATATACCTGTATTTACACCTCTGAAAAAACGGGTTGCATGGACACTATCGTCAATACCGTTACTACGACGGCAGACTTAGCGATTAAAATATTTTTACAAGGCCCGTATAATGGTGTGGATATGGCTACTGATTTGGAAACGGCTAGTTTGCTGCCTCTCACACAGCCTTACAGTCCAGCGTATACAGGCACGGAAAGTGTGGCGGCAATACCACCCGATGTGGTGGATTGGGTACTCGTAGAATTAAGAAGCCCAATGACGACGGTGCTGGAAACCAAAGCCGCTTTTTTGAAAAAAGATGGTAGCATCGTGGATTTGGATGGCGTTTCGACTATCCAGTTTAGTAAGCTTACGCAAACGGATTTTCATATCGCTGTTAAGCATCGTAATCATCTTGGGGTGATGACGCAATCGGCGGTGGGTATTGAGTAAAATATGGATGCTATAAGCCGAGCTTTTTCAAAAAGCTCGGCTTATCCAGTAGGGAGAAATAATCATGTGCGTTACCACTATGCGGCTGCAAAATCTGAGTACTTTCTGCGTGTTTCTGAAAAATAACCCAGTACAATCTCCGATTTTTGGATGTCTTTTTCCAGTAAAAGATTCGCAATGGCGACTTCTGTATTGTCTTGCTGCACCCAGATTTTACCATTGATAATGTCCACATGAAAAATAACGGCATAGACACGCCTTTTAGTCGTCCAGCCTAAGCGCACCAACTGATAGCGGTCATTCTTCTCGTCCATTATTTTGTCATAACGGATGCCTTCGGGCAAATGGGGATAGTTGGCGTATTCATCGAATACTTTTTCAATTGTTTTTCTGAAAATTGCTATTCTATCCATTGTGCAATGTTTTCTGTTTCTTCGTCAAAAAGCAACAATTTTACATCATTAGTTGCTAAAGACGCACGAATGAGTTTTTTCTCCTGAAAATCTTTGAATACATCAGAACTTACTGCAAGATACAACACTCGCGCTTCATTTTCCAGTTCCATAGCCAAGCGGTAGTTGATATATTGCCCCAATGCTTGATGAAAATCATAAATCAAAGAAGGATTTAAAAATGACTTTACCTCTACGGCAATGCGTCTGTTTTCTTTTTCGGCAGCGATAATTTTTTCCGCGCCTAAATCTATCTCTACGGGGTCTTTTTCTTCTTCTTGGAATATCCGAAGTGGGTCGTGGGTGATTGTCCAACCATCTGCTATGAGGGCTGCTTTTACTAGATTATGATAGATGTCTTTTGCCATTTTTAGAATTTCATTTTGTTTGAAAAGATGGGTTTTAGAAGTCGAAAGTCTCCAAGATCTTCGACTTGTATAGTTCTTTTTTACGTACCTAATATCATTCGTTCTACCTCTGCTTTTGCTGCTGTAATTCCTGCACTTGCTTCGGCTTTTAGCTGTGCGGCTTGTTGTCTGATTTGGTCGATATGTTCAGCAATTTCGGTTTGTTTTGCTAGAGGTGGGAGTGGAATTAACAGCGACTTCAACCTATCTAAGCCTACTCCTGACTGGTTATTCCAATTGGTACATAATGAATAGAATATTTTTTGTGATTGATAAAGATTAAGGATGTATGTCAAAAAGACGGGGGCTATCTGATTTTCATCTATTCTAATTCTAGTGATATGATTTGAAAAAGTAAGTTTATAAGGTTCATTATCTTGGACAATAGATGTTTTTCCTACCCAAGCCTGACTATTGGTATTATTAAAGAGAATATCCCCAACTTCTAGGTACATTGGTTCTGTAACTTTTTCAGTTGCTATAAAAATATTTTTATTGTATTTTAGACCTCCATATCTTCCAATGTTAGTGGGACGGATTTGCAGTATTCCTCTTTTAGATTGTTCTTCTTTGCCTGCTCCAAAACCAGATTTCATGTCTTTGACTACACTTTTTAACTTAATTGTTGGATATTTGATTAGACTCAAAATTCTAGAGAAATTACTGTAGTAAAGAGGGTCTAACCTATCTGAAACCTCCGATAACTTCACAAAAAAACTACGCTGCGGCTCTACTGCTTGCAATTCTATCCCCAACTGCTCCAATAAATACCCGTCTATACTTTCCAATAGCGCAGTGGCTTCGGCTTCTTTTTGGCGTTTGTTTTGTAAGGCGTTTTGGTAAATTTTTATAATTTGTTGTTGAACTTCAAAAGGAGGTGTAGGAATTAGTATCCTTGCTATATCAGACAAATTAAGTCGTCTCTGTATTCCTCCTCTTTTTTCTACTTCAAGGAGTTCCATTCCGAAGTTAGTATTCAATACAGTTTGAAGATACTGAGGTAGTAAGACCGTATTTTTTTTTTGTCTTAAAATACCTATTGCCCTATTAGCAGTACAAATAGGAAAGTCAGATGGAACAATTGCAGTAGCTCCAACGGATGCCATTATTGAGAAAAGTAAATCATTAGGATAGATATGGCATCGTTTTACCTTTTTAAAATATCTTTCACTGACATATACAGGACGTTCTTCAATTATCTTGTTATCTTTTAAATCCTGTGAACGTAGATATCTATATCCTTCGTTATGATTAGTGATTTCTTCAGAAGGAAGTTTATCATGATCGCCATCTTTGATTATGAATGATTTACCAATCAATGTTAATGAGTAATTACTTTTCTTGATGTTTCTAATTAAGACATGATAACTAGGATCTAACCTTCCAATTGTAGCCCTACGCCAAACCAAAAACAATTTCTGTTGGTCTGCCGTAGGGCTTACTAAAAATCCTCGTCCGTGTCGTTTTCAATGGCGGTAATAAAGCGACGCAATTCTGCGGTTATGGCATCCAAATCGTTTTCTGCTATGGGTTTGCCTGTGGCATCATAGCCAATATGTTTGGCTATTGCCATAAATATTGGATAGTCGGGCAGGGCGGTCTGCTTTGCTTCGGTATATTGTGTTGCTATTTCTTCTTTAAAATCATTGATGCGTTCGCGGTATTCGCCACTTATTTCACTGCGCTTTGCTTTGGTAGCTTCGTCTTTTGCTTTTAGCGGTTTCAGCAGTTCCTTTTTTTCCTCTAGCCAAGTATCTACGGTGCTTATCAGTGCTTGCTCTTCGGCGGTTTGCTCTTGTAGTTTGCCTTTTAGCTGCTTTATGCGTCGGGTAGTGGCTAGGTCATGCTTTCGCAGCACTAGCACCGAGGATTTTACGCCTGCGCCTGTATGCGTAAAGGTGGTTTGTGGTAAAGATACTACCGCTACTATACGGAAAAGTTCTTCTATTTCATCGCGTACATACTGCAAGCTGCTATTCGTGAGTACGCCGTCAGGTATCACCACTGCTATATAGCCGTGTGGGCGTAAAAACTTATAACATTGCTCTATGAAAAGTACTTCGGTACTCTGCGTTGGTCGCGAAGCGGCTCTATGATTTTTTTTGAGTTTTTGGTCAATCCAATTTACGTTTTTCAGCGCGAAATTGTAGTAAGGTGCAGTATTGCCCGCTATCCGCATGTAGGACTTTTCGGACTGCCGAACAATGCTACCAAAAGGCGGATTGGTGATGATAAAATCAAAACTATTTTCCTTGAAGCCTTTGTTACCTGTAAGCGTTTGAATAGTGTATTGATTACGAGCTTCGCGTGCGCGTCGCGCGTCTTCGGTTTCTCCCTGTTTAGGACGTGGTTCTGGTGCTATTCTATAAAGTCCATCTACCGTCACGACATTGGTGTGTCCGTCGTCATGAATAATCATATTCATTTTCGCCACGCGACTAATTTGGTCATTGATTTCTATGCCATAAAGGTTTTTTTCTGCGAAATCGTGCCAATGTCTTTTCCAATCTGCGTAATCTTCTACGTCTTTTGCATATTCAGGATATAGTTCATCTGCTTGTCGTCGTACTTTATCTAGTGCATACAGCAAAAAACCACCAGAACCACAAGAAGTATCTAATACGCGGCTTTCGTGATGAATAGGTAAGCTATCGACTATAAATTTTACGACATTGCGCGGTGTAAAGTATTGTCCAAAATTTCCTCGAAAATAAGAACCAATAAAGGTTTCAAAGGCTTTCCCCTTGCTATCTAAGTCTGTTTTACCTAAGTGTACTTCTTGGAAAAAATCTACAATAGTTTTGATACGTTCTGCGGATAAATCAATGGGTTTATTGAAAATATTAGGGTCTTTTATTTTTCCTTTTTCATAGATACCAAGAATACGACTTTTTAAGTCTGCCAAGTCTTCGCCATTATAAATCTGAAATTTATAAGGTTCTCCATTTTTAGTTGTTCGTTCGTCCCAAATTTTACAGAAAATGAGCTTGTCAAATTCATCAAAGGCTTGATTTTCGTTGAGTTCACCACCTGCCCAAAGTGCATCGTGGGCTTGTTTGAACCTAGTGGTAAGTTTAGCCTCTGATATTGGTTCGAGATCAGACACTATTTCTTTTACTTTTTTACCGTCTTTTAACTTCCAATAATATCCTTTTTTAGCGTAGTTATATTTTCTGGCTTCATCTTCTCCATAAAAAGGGATGTTATTTTGAATTTCCCGTTTTTCACTTTCCTTATCTATTTTGTAAAAGGCTTCTTGATTTGATTTTGTTATCCAAGTAAATTTGGTTGTACCAGCCAGCGCGTAAGCATAAGCTGCTGCCTGTTTTTCTGCTTCCTCAAATTCTGCCTGCGAAGCGTTTTCTTGCTTGCATTCTACAACGATGTAAGGCTTAGTATGTGCTTTGTCTTTGTAAACTACTATATCGGCTTCTTTGGAAGACGCACCCATTTTTACAGTTACAAATTGCTGAATATGTTCGACAGGATATTTATAGTGTAAAACAAGTCTACAAAAAGCTTCTGCTTGTACTTTTTCCTCTGGATTTTTGAAACTACGTCTTTTGTTTTGTTGAATGTAAGTGATATATTTTTGTTCTTCATCGAAACGAATCAAACCTTCTGCTATTCCTCGCTTTATGATTTCGTGCATTGGATATGTTTGTTTTGTGTTCTTGGGTGTAAGGTAAGGATTATATAAAAAAGTCAAAAATATATTCATGTTCAAAGGCGTAAAGTCCTGCTATAACGTAAGTTCTATCTACGTACGTATGATTTATGATTGGTTACTAATACATTGAATGCCAGCAATGCGAAAATCTCGCACCATTGGTGCGAGAAATTAGCTGGACAAAAAATGTACTTATTTTCCAAAAGTGCAAAGACGCATTGCAATGCGAATTTTATCTGCGGATGACCAAAAAATGAGTGTATCACAAGGAATATAAATGCAATGATTGGCTGCTAATACTTATATTCGCCTTTTTTGAAAAGCAAAATCAATATGTCCGCACCAGCACCCTTTTCTTGCATCTACAGCCCCAATTTTGCAGAATTA
>JAHDCQ010000571.1 GCA_020629845.1 Saprospiraceae bacterium
GAAGCTATATGTTCATCGAATTTGTCCTTTTATAAGGAAACGTACTCTTACTAAGGAATGCTAAAAGTAATAACTTATTATAATTTTTTATAATTTATCAATCACATAGTATTAATTAAATTTATAATATATTGATAATTCATTGCTTGCAAGATTTTTTTGCATGTTAAAATTGCTTTCGCTAATTTTGGCGAGAGTTTTGAGAACATTAGTAACAGTCAAAGAATAACAAAATCGCCCCAACTTACAAGATTACCGAAAACATGATAGAGGCAGTAAAAGAAATTCAACAAGCAGGCGAACTTCTAAAAATAGAGCGCAAAGAAGAATACCGACAATTCAAGGAAGTAATTGAGCAAATGACCGTGAAGCAACGCAAAGAAAAAGGCTTCAACTGGTCACCGCTACGTATGATTCAAGTGGGCTATACCTATGGCGACCGCGCTTATGTGGTGCTAGAGCAGATTTATGATGATGGTTATCAAAATCAATTTCGGGCGGGGAGTGTGGTGAAATTATTTACGCTGCGCCAAAAAATTTTCCATCCCGAACGAGCAGGTGTGGTGCATTACGTCAATAAAAATCGCATTCGTATCACCTTGCATTCCGAAGAACTACCCCCTTGGATTTTGAATGGCGGCGATCGTTTTGGGGTAGAAATGATGTTCGATGCACGTAGCTTTCAGGAGATGGAAGACGCGCTACGCAAAGTAGAAGAAGCCAAA
This sequence comes from Saprospiraceae bacterium, assembly GCA_020629845.1. Taxonomy (GTDB): domain Bacteria; phylum Bacteroidota; class Bacteroidia; order Chitinophagales; family Saprospiraceae; genus JAAUTG01. The sequence goes on from JAHDCQ010000571.1 coordinate 726, forward strand.
AATAACCGCCTCGCAGAACTGCGTACCATATTATTAGGCTACCAAGACCCCATTTTCGGGCCAAAAACACCCCTACAAATTCCTGAACTCAATCGTTCGCAAAATCTAGCGGTGCAGCAAATCGTAACCGCTCGCGATGTAGCCGTAGTACATGGCCCGCCAGGTACAGGTAAGACGACCACGCTCATCTACGCCATTCGGGAGCTCTGCAAAACAGAACGCTGCATACTCGTAAGCGCGCCAAGCAATGCCGCTGTCGATTTACTGACCGAACGTCTGATTAATTTAGAGCTAAATGTGGTACGTATTGGTAATATTTCGCGGGTAGATGATGCAGTGCTAAAGCATACCTTAGAGTATCGTATTTCTAACCATATTGAGAGTCGGAATATTAAAAAAGTAAAGCTAGAAGCTGCCGATGCGCGTAAAAAAGCATGGCGATTTCGCAGAAAATATGGTGCAGCCGAACGCCAAGAACGCAGCCGCTTACTCACGGAAGCGAAAGAGCTTTCCGCTTGGGCGCGCCAACTCGAAGAACGCTTGATAGATGAAGTGCTACATTCCGCGCAGGTGGTCACTTGTACGCTGGTGGGTTCTACACGTAAGGTGCTAGAAAGACACCAATTCCGAACGGTCGTAATAGATGAAGCCGCGCAAGCACTCGAAGCAGCTACTTGGATCCCAATCACTCGCGCCTCGAAAGTGGTATTGGCTGGCGATCCATTTCAGCTACCGCCTACCGTGAAATCTATCCGTGCCAAACGCAAAGGTCTCGATGTCACGCTCATCGAAAAATGCTTGGAACGACTTTCCGAAGTTGCCTTCTTGAATGTCCAATATCGCATGAATGAAGATATTATGGGCTTCTCCAATGAACGCTTCTATGAAGGACAACTGCAAGCCGATGAAAGTGTGAAAGATCATCGCTTACCAGTAGCTAATAATCGTCCTGTGGAGTTTATTGATACGGCGGGTTGTAGTTTCGATGAAAAAACAGATGAAGAAGGACTTAGCAAATACAATCCCGATGAATTTCAGATTTTATGCGAGCATTTGTATCAATTAGTCGCCCAATTTCCTGAAGGTTTCATGCCTTCTCTTGCGATTATTTCGCCTTACAATAAGCAAGTCGTTCATATCAAAACGACTATAGCCGAAGACCCACGCTTGGAGGGCGTTCCCATACGAGTAAGTACGATTGATGGCTTTCAGGGGCAGGAATGCGATGTGGTGTATATTTCTTTGGTGCGCTCCAATGGCAA
>JAHDCQ010000572.1 GCA_020629845.1 Saprospiraceae bacterium
CTAGCACAAGCAGTAGATATAAATACGAATTGTACAAGTGCATTTTTGGAATTAGAATATAGAATGTTTGCTCTACCTGAAGTAGCTATCGAGGGGGCAGCACAAATCTGTGATGGAGTAGCAACTACCCTAACAGCAAGCGGTGCACTCAGCTACGAATGGAGTACACAAGCGACGGACGAAAGCATTACCGTATCAGAAGTTGGTACTTATAGCGTCATTGGTACGGATGCGAATGGCTGTAGTGGAATGGCTGAAGTGAGTGTAGCAGTAGCCGAAAACCCAGTCATTAGCATAGATGCACCAGCGGCAATTTGCGAAGGCACAACGGTTAGTGTGACGGCAAGTGGTGGCGATAGCTACGAATGGAGTACAGGCGAAACCACCAATTCCATAAATATAGGTGCAGGTACGTACACGGTGCTTGGGCGCAATGCAGCAGGCTGTGAAACAGAAACGAGCTTTACCATCGAAGAAAGTGAAGCATCTGAAACATTAATAGAAGAAACTACTTGCGACCCTAGTCAAGTAGGAGCAGAACGCATGACGCTCATCAATGCGGCGGGTTGCGATAGCGTGGTGGTTATTAATACTGTGCTATTGGATGCGGCACTTTGTAATTTGCAAGCCAGCTTCGGCACGGTGACGGAATTAGATTGTGCAGGCGATAATTCGGGCAGCATTAGCATAGATGTCGAAAATGGCGCAGCACCTTATACCTACAACTGGAGCACCGTAGATAATAGAACGGGGAGCGGCACATCGGATAGTAGTCCGATTTTGATAGAAGGCTTAAGCGGCGGCGAGTATGAGATTATTGTGCTAGATGCCAATGGGCAGCAAGTAGAACTCGCCTTAGAGTTATTCGAGCCAGCAGCTATAGTGACAGAATTAGCTCCCTCTGATTTTGACGGCTTCGGTGTGGCTTGTGCAGGCGATACCAATGGGCGCATCGTGGCAGAAGTGTCAGGTGGTACAGGCGCGTATACCTATGTTTGGAGTACGAATAGTTCGGATGCTACGCTCATCAATGTAAGCGCAGGCGAATACACGCTTACAATAACGGATGCGAATGGCTGTACGGATATAGTGTCCGAAACCATAACAGAACCACTAGCAATAGGCCTGGTAGTAGATGAGACCGCAGCAGCTTGTGAAGAAGCGGCAGATGGCAGCATTGTGATTACTACGATACAAAACGCAGACTTACCTGTAGAGTACTCACTTAATGGCGTGACTTATTTGCCGATACCGACCTTCCCATTTGAGATTGATAATCTAGCCTTTGGTGATTATACGCTATTTATCCAAGATATGCGTGATTGTGTCACTGAGCAAGCGGTGAACGTATCTGCTGCCGAGACTGCTTTTGCGGAAGTTACCGTCAATCAAAATAATATTCAGGCAGGCGAGGAAATTGAACTAACGTTAATCACGAACCTCGTGCCAGATAAAATCACTTGGACGACCAGTACGGGCGATTCCTTGAGTTGTCAAAATTGCTTGACTCCAACAGCGACACCAAGCATTGGAACGACTTACTTTGTAGAAGTGGTGGATGAAAATGGCTGTTCTGCAACAGGGCGTGTACTCGTATTTGTAGAGGGTAAAGAAGTACTATTTGCCAATGCCTTCAGTCCGAATGATGATGGGAATAACGATATTTTCTACATACAAGGCGGCGATGATTTATTGCAAGTCAATTACTTCCATATCTTCGACCGTTGGGGAGATTTGGTGTTCAGCATAGATGAACCCTTTGCACCTAACGATATTCGCTATGGTTGGGATGGTTATGTTAGCAATCAACTCTCTAATAGCGCAGTATTTGCTTATGTGGTAGAAGTCGAATTTGAAAATGGTACTACACAAATTTTCTCTGGCGAGGTGAATTTGGTGCGATAGTATTGTTGATACGGAGATTGATAAAGTCAGTCTCCGTATCTAATATGTAATATAGCTACTTTGTA
>JAHDCQ010000573.1 GCA_020629845.1 Saprospiraceae bacterium
CTAAGTGCTGAAGAAAAGCATGCTGCTTATCAGGAAGCCCTGCAAGGCATAGAAGCAAACTTAGTGGGCGAGCAGAATATGTTTGTGAAAATGGCAACTATTAATTGCATTCTGAAAACCTATTTGCCTTATTACTATTGGGTCGGTTTTTACATTGTAAATGATGGTAAATTGCTAGTCGGGCCATATCAAGGTACGCTTGGCTGCTTGCATATTGACTTCTCACGTGGCGTATGCGGACGTGCGGCACGCGAGCGCAAAACCCAAATTGTAGCCGATGTACACGCCCTTGCACAAGGCAGCGCGCATATTGCTTGCGACCCTAATTCACAATCCGAAATTGTAGTACCCGTCTTCGATGCGGAAAATAATCTCATTGCCGTATTTGATGTAGATAGTAGCGTTCAGGCTTCTTTTGATGAGATTGACCAACATTATTTAGAAAATTTACTAAAAACAGCGTTTTCCACACCCATGTTAATAACTTCTTATTCCCTAAAATAACTATATTTGCGGCTCACTACGGTATGACAGTACAGTTCCTCACTGTATTAATCTGATATTCAGTATCATATCGTTCTTTTTTGTCTAATAAAATATAATCAACTTACAATGGGCAGAACAATACCAGTAGTGGATTTGTCGAAGTTCCGAAATGGGAATGCACAAGAGCGTGCAGAATTTGTACAGGAAATTGGAACAGCGTTCCAAGATATTGGATTCGTGGGTGTAAAAAATCACGGTATTCCAAAAGCATTAGTAGATGGCTTTTACAGCTCAGCGAAAAGCTTTTTCGGGCTTCCAGTAGACACCAAACGCCAATACGAAGTGCCTGGTTTGGCAGGACAGCGTGGCTATACTTCTTTCGGGAAAGAACACGCGAAGCAATCGGATGTACCTGATTTGAAGGAATTTTTCCAGATTGGTCAGACTGTGCTTGATGACGATCCTATCAAGGAGCAATATCCTGATAATGTGCGTGTAGGCGAAATGACCGAATTCACGGACAAAGGGGATGAGCTATACAAGGCTTTCGAAAGCGCAGGTGCTGATTTATTGCATGCTATTGCTATCTATCTAGGCTTACCAGAAGACTACTTTGTGGCTAAGATTCATAACGGTAATAGCATTTTACGCGCTATTCATTATCCGCCTATCACGAAAGAGCCAGATTCAGCGATTCGTGCAGAGCAGCATGAGGATATTAATTTGATTACACTATTGGTGGGGGCATCAGCAGGTGGTTTGCAACTCTTGAACATGCAAGATGAGTGGCTACCGATTATGCCAGAAGAGGATGAAATTGTAATCAATGTAGGCGATATGCTGCAACGCTTGACGAATAATTACTTAAAGTCTACCACCCACCGTGTGGTGAATCCACCACGTGAGGAGTGGCATAAGCCGCGTCTTTCTATCCCGTTTTTCTTACACCCACGTTCAGAAATGGACTTGACGTGCTTGGAAAGTTGTATTACGGAAGAGCGTCCATTGGCATATGACCCTATCACAGCGGGCGGTTATTTGGATGAGCGTTTACGCGAAATAGGCTTGAAAAAATAAGCTATTAGGCATGAGGTATCAAATAGGTTTGATACCTCATCGCTGTAAATTTTACTTACTGATTGGGGTATTTTCCTTTTTTAAGCGTTATATTGTAAACGCATTCGCTTTGTTTGTATAAAAGCGAATGGATTTTCAAGGACTAAAATCATTGTTTTATGAATATGCCATTATTTATCGGTGGTTGGGGAGGACCTGAGTTGATTGTGATTCTCTTTGTAGTCTTGTTGCTTTTTGGAGGACGAAAAATTCCAGAATTAGCACGCGGACTCGGCAAGGGAATCAAAGAGTTTAACAATGCCCGTGCCACCGTAGAAAGCGAACTCAAAGAAGGAATGCGCCAAGTGGAATTGGAAGAAAGAGAAAAAGCGAAAAAAGAAAAGGAAGAAGCTTAGTACATTG
>JAHDCQ010000154.1:0-2160 GCA_020629845.1 Saprospiraceae bacterium
TACAGTAAAAAGTATTGTTTATGTGAGTAAGTAACGGTCAAATGATAGCTTCCTCTAAAGCGAAAACACCTGATTAATCTGTGCAATTCGGAAGCCATTCTCTAACACTGTTTTTCCTTGTGCATTGGGCCACCCAAGCATCGGATTGGTATGATTGAAGTGAATAAAATGAATTTTCTCACGCTCTGTTTGAGGTAAATCCTTAAACTTTTCCATGCTTTCAATAATAAATGGATGCGGAATTTGTGAAATATCACGGTGATTGATTTCAGCAGCATCATAAAATGTACCATCTAGAAAAGCATAATCTACTGTTGCTATTTGTTCGATGATACTTAGCTCCCATTTCTCCCACTTGTCAATATCAGGTATGAATAGTGCGCTTTTGTTAGGGCCAATTATTTTGTACCCTACGGTTTCAGAATATTCATCGCGATGGGGTACGCGAAAGGGCGTGATGTGTAATTGAGGACTGAGTTGTACAGCTTGTTCGTGTTGGAGTGGCTGAATGGCAATGTTTTTTGTGGTTACTAACTGACTCCAAGGTCCATTTTGCTCTAAAAAAGTTTGCATTCTCGGCATCGCATATACCTTAGCAGCTTGGGCATTCATAGCTTCCTTTCCAAGGTACATGAGTCCTGTATAATGTCCAATATGAGCATGCGTAAGGAAAATACCATTAGGAACTTCATCCGCCTCAAAAGCGGCATAATTTTTCAAGGCTTTCACTTGTGTAGGCATGTCGGGCGTAGCTTCAAAAAGAAAAGTTTGCTCTGATTTATTGTCTACAACGCCTAAGCTGACTACTTTTCTACTCGCATCAGGCTGTTCAAAAAGTCCTTTGCAACATGCTTTTTGGCAAGCAATATGCGGAGAGCCTGCATCTTGAAGCGTGCCTAAAACGAGGAGTTCTACCTCTACAGAAGTTGCACTCTGAATAGGTGTTTCTGCTTCTATTTTAGGTGCAGGCGACGTACATTGCATGAGTAGCAAAGTAATGATGGCAAAGTGTAATTTTGAATGTATCATATCTGTGTACAATTATTTTCAACAGCTTCTATAACCTGTCTTACAGGAAAACCCTTATTAGTACATGATGGTAATATCCCCCTGATAAGTTTTGACATCGGTATTAAAAAACTCGATTTCCATAAAAAATGCATAAACGCCCTGTTTCAACTGCTCTCCTTTAAAGCTGCCATCCCACCATTTATCTGTACTACTGATGTCAATATCCTTCGCAGCATAAACTTGATTTCCCCAACGGTCATAAATCGCATATTGCTTAATATTCTCTACAATACCTATATCTGCAAACACTTGGAAGAAATCATTCATATTATCTCCATTAGGCGAAAACACATTTGGAATGTAGACCACATTTTTATACGCACAAGCTCGATTGAAACGCGGGTCATCAGGCTCGAGGCATTCTCCGCAAGCATCCAGTACGGCAGCACCATTAGGCGTACCCGCACAATCGCCACAAGTCTGATTAAAATCGGGAGAATCAGGCAATAAACAGACTCCACAATCATCCACTATAGCAGGGCCGTTTTGTACGCCCATACAATCAATGCAGCCTTGATTGAAGTTAGGGCTATCAGGTACATTACAGTCGCCACAATCATCAATAATTGCAGTGCCATTTATCGTGCCAGCACAATCGCACACTCCTACCTCAAAGCTTACTACAGCCGTATCTGCAGGACAAAAAATTGCCTCATCCTCTACAATATAATAAGCTGTAAATGTTCCCGCTATGCCATCTGTATTCACTATACTACCATTGAGTCCCTCCCCTTCCCAACGTCCATTGGAGTTGCCTACTACTACATCATCAAGGTCGAAGATGCCGCTATCCGTACAAAGCGTTGGTAGAGGATTTAGGGCAGCTATAGCCGTACAATTCGCACCTGTAATGCCATATACCCGCACCAAATCGAAACCAGGTACACAGCCGCGATTATCTTTTCCCTCAATTTTCACCGCATTTACACGTTGCGTGTAGCCGATGTCATTCAGGTCAAGTTCATTGGTAGTGCCTCCGTTTATCGTGCCTAAAAAAGTAAATGTAGCACCATTATCAGAGCTAATATATACATCTGCAAATTCGGAGGATGCCCCAATTTCATCAATAAAGAGGTCATTTTGATTGGG
>JAHDCQ010000154.1:2260-7052 GCA_020629845.1 Saprospiraceae bacterium
AGTATTTTTTTCATATCGATTATTTGTTTGAAACGACTATCAAGGTAGCTGAAATTATTGCCTAAGTCAAGGGAACTACTACTGTGGGAATGTTATAGTTTCTTTAAAGCCTATGGTATTGCAAGATCAAAGCGAATGTTCGCTTCTCGCTGCGCTACTAAATAATTACGTTTTTTTTAGATTTGTGATTTGCCCTTTGCCTAATCACTTGATAAATTTCATCATGAAACAGTTTTTACTTTATTCCTCTGTAGTCATTTTTTCAATCTTCATTGGTAGTCAAATTACGGAAGGTATCCTTCTTGTTCCCTATTGGAAATCTTTATCGTCAAATGATTTTTTTGCCTATTACCAACAATTTGGTCCTTCCATCGGTCAATTTTATTCCATCCTGACGATAATAGCCGCTCTAATTCCTATTGTTATTTCGATTTATTGTAAGCGAATTGATTCCAAGGCGTTTAAGCTTGCTCTTTGTTCTTCTTTTTTTGCCCTTCTTTTCATTGCTTGTTTTTATGTCTATTTTAAAGGTGCCAATGCATTATTTTATCAAGGCACACTCTCTGATGTAACCTTAAAAAAAGAATTAGTAAGGTGGAGTTATTGGCACTGGGGAAGGGTTGTACTCGAATGTATTTCGCTTATCTTTTTAATGCTGTCTTTGGTTCAATTGCAAGCTAATCCCCCCAAATGACCCGAAAAGCTTGGTTTCTTGCTGGCTTTTAAGTGGTAAAACCGAAGGCTCAAAACTAAAAAAGTAGTGCCAAAACAAATTTCATAACACCTGCATGGCATACACCTGCATAGGGCGGATGAGCATTTTATGCCTTGTTGTGTACTGTTTTCATATTTCTATGAATTGACATTTTCTTTGTTTGCCAGTACCGCCCGAAAATGGAATGAAAAATTTCCCCCCTTCCATTCCTTTTGGAAAATGAGAAAAACAGCAGGTACCTATTTGTTCTACTCTCTTCTTTGAATTCATTTTAAATATTCTCGAATATGATTTTTCAATATCAGGAGTTATAAAGAACCAATCATTTCCTTTTTTTGAGAATGCCTTCGGATTCCAAAATTCATTGACTCCTAATTCATTCTCAGAGGGGATTTGAAATCTTATTTCAGATGAAAAATCTGTTAACCTAAATTCGACAATCGGAAATTTAGGGTATGGCATATAGTAGATTGAATTCTCACTTTGTTTGTAAAAGGAGTAATTTTCAATCCAATTTAGCCACTTATGTTTTGCTTCATCTTTATAATATTCAAATTTGCTTTCTCCTTCATAATTAAAAACAACTATTCCATTTTGCCCATATTTCCAATTCGTATCCAACTGTGAGCCTATATAAGAGCATATGAGATATTTTTTAGTAGCTAATATTCGGTGGACACTTCCTAGAAAAAATGACTTCTCAATTTGCCCATTTTCGTTTATTATCCATGCGTTGCCTCTCTCATCTTTTGAATTAGTATGCAAACCACTATCTATTAATATGAATTTCTTTGAAGAAAGTATTTCTAATTTTGGATGTTCACATGAGTAATTTCCTTTTATCTTAAATAATCTCCCATTTCTAAAAATTTCTTTTTCGTCATTTATCAACACATAATTTTCCATAGAAGCAAATGCTCCATTCAAAAAGAATTTTTTACAATCATGTGGTATATCTGTAATTTTCATTTTTCTAATGGTACACAACTTTCGGCTGCGGTGCTGTCGCAAACGTAGTGATAAAACGATGGAGTTTGCTCTGATTGTTTTATCGCGCAGTCGGCATTTTTTTATGTTAATTTTATCAACCAATAAACCATAGGTTGGCTTTAAACCACCGCCTCCGCCTTCAAAAATTGCATATTATACAAACGCTGATAGTAACCCGCTTCAATTTCTAGTAGGCGTTCGTGCGGGCCAAATTCTTTGAGTTCGCCTTTATCCAATACCATAATATTATCCGCGTGGCGAATAGTGGATAAGCGGTGTGCAATAATGATGGAAGTGCGCTTGGCTATCAGTTTTTCGATGGCATACTGAATAACAGCTTCCGTTTCAGGATCAATAGATGAGGTGGCTTCATCCAGAATCAAAATATCAGGATCAAAAACGAGGGCGCGCACGAAGGAAATTAATTGGCGTTGCCCCATCGAGAGGGTAGCACCACGTTCCATTACTTGGTAGTCGTAGTCGTTGGGAAGTTTCATAATGAATTCATGTGCGCCGATGATTTTAGCAGCTTCCACTACTCTTTCTTTGCTAATATCTTTATTGCGAAGCGTAATATTTTCCAGCACCGAACCCGAAAATAAAAACACATCTTGCAGCACTACCGCAATGCGTTCCCGATAAGCATTCAGTTCATAGTCTCGAATATCTTTGCCATCTACCAAAATGCGCCCCTTATTTAGTTCATAAAAGCGATTCAGTATGCTAATAATCGTAGTTTTCCCAGAACCTGTACTACCGACTATGGCTAAGGTCTCGCCTGCTTGTAGCTCAAAACTGAGATTTTTCAGCACATAATCTTCCTGTATATAAGCAAACGTCACCTCCTCAAATTCGATGCGTCCTTCTAGATGTTCAGGTGTAAGCGTACCCTTATTTTGTATAAACGCTTGATTGTCGAGGGTATTAAAGACGCGTTGCGCTGCCACCAAGCCCATTTGTACCACATTGAATTTATCAGCCAATACCCGCATCGGGCGCACTAGCATAGAGAGATAAATTGGAAAAGCTACCAGCACCCCTATCGTCACGCCTGCGTCGCGTAGTACTTCTTGTGCACCGAACCAGACCATCAAACCTAGTGCAGTAGCGGTGATGATTTCCACTACTGGAAAAAAGACCGCATAGTACAAAATAGAGTCGAGATTGGCTTTGGTATATTCTTGATTGATGGCTTTGAATTGGCGCATTTCTTGCTCTTCGGCATTGAATATTTGTACGATACGCATACCCGTGATGCGCTCTTGCAAAAAGGCGTTCATGCGCGTCAGTTGGGTGCGTACTACTTGGTAGGCGGCTTTTACTTTTTCCTTAAAAATATAGGTAGCAATGATAAGGAAAGGAAAAGTAATCAAACAGATGAGCGAAAGCTTCCAACTAGAGCTAAACATCATAATCAGCACCGCGACTAGGGTCAGCAAGTCGGCAATAATATTCATGATACCTTGTGCAAAAATATCGTTTATTTTCTGGATGTCATTAATGGTGCGGGTAGTAGATGTGCCAATGGGAGTTTGGTCGAAATAGCCCAATTGGAGGTTTGTGATATGGTCGAAAGTTTTGGCGCGCAGGTCTTTCACCACAGATTGCCCTAATAGATTGGTAGTGAAAATGAAAAAATAGCGCACTAGTGTTTCCAAAAGCAACACACCTATGAAAAGTAAAGCGATACGGTACAAACCACTTAGGTCATATTGAAATACATAATCATCAATGATAGATTGAATAAGACGCGGGCGCAATACGGCGAGTGGTGCGAGCGAAATTGCCAACAGTGCTGCTATGACAAATACCCTAGTGTACGGCTTGGAGAGCGCCAACACTCGATTGAACAACTTAAAATCTATCTTATTTTTGCCTTCACTCATGTCGCAGATTTATGTACTGGTTTTGGTTCTCAGACAAATCCCGTGACGAAGCCGAAGAAAAAGAAATCACAACACTACTTTCTGGACGTTTTTGTGTTTTCTTTTTCTTTGTCCACGGGATTTATCTGAGAACGTTGGTTTTTAGCTCGACTTTCTACCAAGTACTATCGGAATTCCACCAATTTTGTTCACGCAAACGCTGTTGTTCTTCTAATAGGCGTTCATTTTTTGTTTTTTCAAAGGCATCCTTGGGTAGAAAATGCTTTTCTTCTGGTGCAGGCTCTTGTTCCCAAGAATAGACGGGCGGGTGTTCATCTTCTTCGATTTTATCCTTAAAAAAGTAAGCCGCAAAAATACCAACAAACGCGCCTAGCAGGTGACTTTCCCACGAAATGCCTTCTTGATTGGGTAAGATGCCAAAAAACATTCCGCTATACAAAAATGTAACTATCAGAGCTAGAATAATGGCTTTGATACTCCGCCGAAAGATACCTGTCCAGAAAACAAAGGACACCAAACCATACACTACACCACTCGCCCCGATATGGTATACCGAACCGCGTGCAAATGCCCACACGGTGAGTCCTGTCAGTACATACACCATAAGGAAGGTGGAAAGTGCTACCTTTCGATAAAAAAAGCAAATAATACCTGTCAGTACAAAAAGTGGTATAGAATTAGAAATCAAATGCGCGAAATCGGCATGAATGAGGGGAGCAAAAAAGATGCCTTTAAGTCCATCTATTTGTTGCGGAAGAATGCCTAAGAAACCAAAATCAATGCTGGTGACAACTTGAAAAACATGAATTCCCCAAAGCAAAAATAAGAATTGCAAAGGCAGGCGCACACTACTCATGAGGCGTTCTTTCTGTGCTTTTGTATCAATAGCCATATCTGTGGGTGCAGTTTAAAAGTCGTCTTTAGCAGATTTGTCTTTAGTCTTTGGATAAGAAAAAGCTAGAGACTGAACATAAATCCCCAAAGACTATTTAGATGAAACGCAGAAAAATTCGCTAAGGTTGTATGACGAAAACTAGAAACGACTGAACTTGCCGAATTAATGATAAAATAATCAGATTCTTCGATAAAATTTATCCGAGAACCTCTAATTTTAGCCCCAATTTCGTGAGTACTCAATGAATGAATGGTGAATGAGTGAATAATTATAGACTCCATTTAGTCATTCACTCATTTCTAATAC
>JAHDCQ010000154.1:7152-12408 GCA_020629845.1 Saprospiraceae bacterium
TAATACGAAGCTCTAATCCACGATAAAATGAAATTATTTAAACAACTGCTGCTGTTACTACTTAGCTTGATACTTTTATTTTTACTCTATGTGGTGCTTTCTATTGGCTATGCTACCGCTACTGATTTTCAGCCTGAAGAACGCATTACCTTAGAGACCGTTAATCCTGTTACTACAAGTCCGATTAGCGATTCCACCTTTTCTTTCCTGATATGGAATATTGGTTATGGCGGCTTAGGCGCAAAATCGAGTTTCTTTTTTGATAAAGGCGGAATGCTCACATCAGGTGGAAAAATGGTTTGCCCCCCCGATGCCTATGTACAAGAATATATGCAGCAGCAAGACCAATTTTTACAATCGCAAACTGCCGATTTTTATCTTTTGCAAGAAGTAGACCTTAGTTCCAAACGCAGTTGTTATATCAATCAGTTGGAGCGTTTTGCTGCTTTTTGGCCTGATTATGAACGCACCTTTGCCGTCAATTATAATGTAGCCCACGTGCCTGTGCCTGTCCTTGAGCCATTCAATACTATAGGTAAAACACACAGTGGTTTGGCAACCTACTCGCGCTATCATGCAGCAGAAACGACACGTCTGCAATTGCCTGGCGCATTCGACTGGCCTACCCGTATTTTTCAATTAGACCGTTGTATTGGATTGCACCGTTATGATTTGGAAAATGGAAAAGATTTGGTCGTATTGAATATTCATAATTCAGCTTATGATAAAGGCGGCTTTCTGAAAAGGCAACAAATGGAATACTTTCAAGATGTAGTATTAGAGGAATATGAAAAAGGCAATTATGTGATAGCGGGTGGTGACTGGAATCAATGTCCACCAAATTTTCAATTTGATAAATTCATGCCAGGCGATACAAAGGGTTTTATCCAATACAATATCGCGCCTGACTTTCTACCCACCGATTGGACGTGGGCCTTTGATGCTAGTGTGCCAACCAATAGAAAAGTTCCGACCGTTTATAAAAAAGGAGAGAGTTTTATTACGCTCATTGACTTTTTTGTGGTTTCGCCAAATATAGAAGTGCGTGAGGTGCGCGGTATAGACCTCGATTTTCAGGCTTCTGACCATCAACCTGTTTATTTAGAGGTGGAGTTGGAGTAAAGCTGGTAGTTTGGGCTGGATTTCTATGTTTGTATAACAAATTGCACAATTGTTGAATTACGATTTATCTGCCAATTTCCCATTGGCGGATAAATTCCAAGCAAATTTATCGGCTTATAGGAAAAAAGCCGATAAAAAAATGCAATGTGTTATACAAACATAGAAATTCAGCTCAAACTTCCTGCCTAGCAACAATCCCAATAAAAATAAGCTTTATCAAAGCGTTTAGCACGTAAATTTTCTCGACTAATGAAGACATGCCCTAAACCGCTATCACCAAACTCAATTGCATCATCCGCGTCAATTTGTAGCAATTGTACATCGCCTGTTCTAAACTTACCCGCACGTGGGTCGGCTTGCGTAAATTGAGCATAACCTCCAAGTTTATGCCCACCAGCATCAAAATAGCGATAAATGGCATCTTCCTCTTCCTCACTAAGTGTTTCGATAAAGTCGTGCAGGTCTAAGCCATCAAATTGCATATCAAACTGCCTATCTTCTGTACCACCTACATCTATGGCTTCCTCGAAACTTAGGCGATGTACCTTCATGATAGGGATTTCTTCATAGGATACTTCCTTTAGAAAAGAAAAGTCGCTACGTGGTGTTTGTTCCAATTCCTCCTCGCTGATGTAAAGTACCGCTGATTCTTCATCGTACCAAGCATCCGAAGAAAGATAGAGTTGTAGCAAACCTGTTTTTGGAAAATCTTCATAAGGGGGCAAGTCGCTAAAGTTAATCTGCGCCACCAAGACCATGTACGCGCCATTCACATCTATCGGATATTCCCGTGTGTCGGGTAGAAAAGGCACACCTAAAAATTTACTAGCAGTCAAACCTAAGCTATCGGCAAGTGGTGCGTCCTCTAATGGATGTGCCGTGATTTTGATGCTTTTACGCTGGTGTTGCTGGAGTTGAGTGGCGTATTTTTTCAAACAATCTGGTAGCATATTTAACACTTTGACTGACCACTTATAGTAACTATCTTCGTATACACACAAATGGGAAATCAATCCCAGAGGGATGAAATTATTATAGAAAACGTATTTCAACCCCAACTTTTAGCCCTGAAAGAGCGGCATTATTACAACAAAATAATGTCATCCTTTCAGGATTGAATAATGATACCAATGAATATACTATAATCATGTCGTCCCGATGGGACTTTTTAAACATTTGTGTGCATACCGCAGCTTATAATAAAAATAAAAACGCTGAAGACTATTTGCCCTCAGCGTCTCGAAATTGCTTCATTTAGTAATTCAGAAGGTAACTATTTAGAAGTTAATATTAATACATCTAAAAATCAATTTCAAATTCCGTAGTATCGTTCTTAGTCGTAGGCAAATCTTCATCTCCAAAGAGATCATCGAACATGAAGTCACCCTCTTCGTCGCCTGCCCCTTCTTCGGCTGCTAATTCATCGTATACCGTACAATCTAGCTCTACGCCTAAGTCACCTGCAGGTCGCTTAAAGCGTGCATCACTATCCCAATCAAGGCTTTTGTCTTCTTCCAGCGCATCAATGAAGTCAATGAAAAATGGACGTGCCATTTTACCACCTGCACCGAGGCTAAGGCTACGGAAGCGAATCCAACGCTCGTCGCCACCAACCCAAGTACCAACTACCAAATTCGGCGTGATACCCATATACCAACCATCCACATGATTGTTGGTAGTACCCGTTTTTCCGCCTGTTTCTGTCTTGAGTTTATTGAAATACCAAGAAGAATTTACATGCTTTAGCATATCCACCATCACATAGTTCCAGCGCGGATTGAGTGCTTGGCGTTCTTCAGGCACCGAATTATAAATCACGCGTCCATTCTTGTCCTCAATGCGCTTTATGAATACAGGCTTGATATATGTCCCATTGTTCGCAAAGGTATTGTACGCACCAGTCATTTCAAAAACCGTCAAGTCCGTCGCACCAATCGCTATAGATGGTACACGCGGCACGATGTAGCGACCGTTGGAATATTTTGCCGTACTATCTATTCCCATATTATGTACCATACCAATCACAGGATTTACGGAGCGAATTTGCTTCATCAAATAGACCGTAATCGAGTTGATAGATTTCCGCAGTGCATCGCGTAAGGTCACGCTTTCTTTGCTGTATTTATCCGAAGAGTTGGCAGGTGTCCATTCTTTATTTACATAGAAATTGCCTTCACCAGGGCTGATGGTGTATGGAATATCATCCACTTTGAAACAAGGCGAAAAACCCTGTAATGCAATTGCTGTAGAATACACAAATGGCTTGAAGGTAGACCCCACTTGTCGGCGTGCGCGCACGTGGTCGTATTTGAAATACTTATGATTGATACCACCTATCCAAGTCTTCACATCACCTGTGTTAGGGTCTACACTCATAGAACCGATTTGCATAAACATCCGATGATATTTAATGGAATCAATCGGCGACATGGTGGTATCGGTTTGCATTTTATCATTATAGGCAAATACGGTCATCTTGACGGGGATTTTGAACACGTTTTTTACCCGTAAGCGGAGTTTTTGCCATTGCTTTTTCAGCTTCGCATAATCTTCGCTCTTCATGGCACGGCGATATTTATCGGCACGGCTCTTACTGAAGAACTTTTTCTTTATCATTCTATCGAAGTAGCCAGGATTTTCCTCTTCTTCAAAAATACGCTTAATGTCCGAATCCCAGAGGCGCAAACCATCTATATCGGTAGTCATTTTATGCGTAATTTCGCCCATAAATTTATCCCGTAAACTCTTATACCGTTCCGAGCCTTCCACTAGGCGATTGAGTACATCTTTACGGATTTCCATCTCGCGGTCGGTGGTTTCGTCGGTCTTGTACGTCCAGGGGTCCTTGCCTTTCCAATGCTTCCAGAACTTACTTTGCAAGCTCTTCATATGTTTCATCATGGCTTCTTCGGCATGTACTTGCATCTGTGGGTCAATGGTTGTAAATACCTTCAACCCATCCCGATAGATGTTGTATCTAGTGCCATCAGGCTTGAGGTATTCTTTTTGCTTGAACAGTCGCTTCAAGTCCTCTGCCAATACTGCACGGAAGTAGGGCGCAACACCTTCGCTTTGGTTTTGTCGCTTAAAATTCGACATATCCAATGGGCGCGACTTGTACAAATCGAATTGCTCTTGATTGATGAGGTCGTTTTTCATCATTTGCCCTAGCACTACATTGCGGCGTTGTTGGGTACGTTCGGGTCGCGAACGCGGATTGTAGAGCGAAGGGTTTTTCAGCATCCCTATCAAAGTGGCTGCTTCTTCTATAGTGAGGTCTTTTTGATCTTTGCCAAAATAAATCTCTGCGGCTGCTTGTATGCCATACGCGCCATTGATGAACTCAAATTTATTGAGGTACATGGCTATAATTTCCTCTTTCGTATAGCGACGTTCTAAGCGCAGCGCGATAATCCACTCTTTGAATTTTTGCATTACCCGCTCCAAGCCTGAACCTGGCTTTTCGGTAAAGAGTAGCTTTGCTAATTGTTGTGTCAAAGTACTCGCGCCACCAGCACTTTCTTGGCTCAATAGCAGGGTTTTTACTAGTACCCGCCCTAAAGCTCGAAAGTCTATACCCGAATGTTCGCGGAAACGTTCATCCTCAGTAGCCACTACTGCATTTACCAAATGTGGAGAAAGTTCGTCGTAGCTCATCGCTACTCGATTTTCGATATAGTAACGTCCGAAAACGTCTTGCTTATCGCCAAAAATTTGCGTGGCTAATTCACTTTTTGGATTTTCTAAATCCTTAAAAGAAGGCAAGTCGCCTGTGGAAAGAATCAAGAAAAAAGCCAACAAGCCCAACATTCCCAATATCAATCCTATCCAAAGCCAACGCATCAGTTTCTTATGTGTGCCTTGTCGTTCGCTTCTTATATCTGCAAGTGATTGTTGCATATAGATAAACGTTTGATGAAAGGAGGTCAATGTAGAATGTAAAATTGCCAATGTAAAATGTAGAAGTGAAATTTGCTAAAAGCAAAGTTTCTAATTCCTTCTACATTTTATATGCTTCGGTTCTGCATTCTACATTGAATCCTTTTGCAAATATACACTTATTCTTTTACTGTTCTAAAATCGTAAGTATTCAATGAGTGAATGAAAAAATTTTGAATGAGTAAATAATTCTAA